>JAUIEE010000040.1 GCA_030428965.1 bacterium
ACCAGGAAAGGGCCATGGTGAGCAGGCCGTAGGCCGAGGCCAGCGCGAGCCCGACGCACTTGCCGTCGATCCAGGTCTGGACGGGGATGGCGGAGAGGACGCTCTCGGTGACGTGGTTTTGCTTCTCCCCGGTGATGCCCGTGAAGAGGTAGGTGCTCCCGAAGAAGAGGCCGAGGACCACGGCCATGAGGCAGTAGGTGGCCAGCCGGCGGAGCTTGGCGCGGGTGCGAAGCGCCTTGGGGGCTTGAATGGCCAGCTCCACCGGGGGCCCGGCCTGGAAGATCTCCTCGAGGGCGGAAGCGGACAGACCGGAGCTGCGCATCTTCGTGGAGCGCTGGGCCTCGGCGATGTGGGCCAGGAGCTCGTCGTAGTACTCGGGAGCCTCGTCTTGCACGAGGAGCTCGACGTGATCGACGTCGTGCACGATCAGGAAAGGACCCAGCGACCCGTCGGCGACCTTGTCGCGCACTTCCTGTTCTTTAAGCTCCGACGGGCTCAGGCGAAAAGGGAGGTGCTCGCTCTCCGGGAAGGAGAGCGCTGTGCCCAGGACACCGACCGTGGCCTGGGGGTCCTTTCCGCTCTCGCCCTTGATCCAGGCGAAGCCCAGAGCTCCGAGGGCGAACAGGAGCACGGTCAGGATCGTGTCCTTGAGCTTGACAACGCGCAGGTACTCGAAGGCCGCCACGTTCCAGACCATGCGCAGCGATTCGATCACAGCTGAGCCTCCGAACGCTGGGTGGCTTGCACGTAGATGTCGTGCAGGCTGGGCTCTTGGTCCTGGATTCCGAGGATGCCCACCTGTTCGGACAGCGCGCGCAGCACCTCGTTCATGGGGCCGTCCCCTTCCAGCTCGACCTGCAGTCGATCGTTCTCCACCCAGGCGGCCGCCCGTACGCCCGGGATCTCGGCCAGCTGGGCGAGGTCGGGGGCCCGTTCGACCTCCAGGAGCAAGCGCCGCTGGGTGCCGAACTGCTCGCGCACCTCCGCCAGGGTTCCCGTCAGAACGCTGCGCCCGCGGCCGAGCAGGAGAATCCGGTCGCAGATGCGCTCCACCAGGGCCATCTGGTGGGCGGAGAGCAGGATCGTGCTGCCCTTCTCGCGCATCTCGACCACGTGCTCGAGGAAGCGCTCTTGGTTGATGGGGTCGAAGCCGGAGAAGGGCTCGTCCAGCACCACGAACTCCGGTTCGTGCAGCACGGCGGCCGCGAACTGCACCTTCTGCTGGTTGCCCTTCGACAAGCTCTCGATCTTGTCCCCGGCCCGCTCGGCCAGCTCGAGCTTGGCGAGCCAGGCGAGTGCCGCGCGGCGCGCTTGCTTGCGGTCCATGCCGCGCAGGGTGCCGAAGTAGGTCAGGCAGCGCAGGATGGGGACGTCGCGGTGCAGGCCCCTTTCCTCGGGCAGGTACCCGACTCGACGTGGGTCCAGGGAAGACTCCGCGCCGAGGTCCCAGCGAATGGCGCCCGAATCCGGCTGCAGGATGCCGAGCAGCATGCGCACGATGGTCGTCTTGCCCGCGCCGTTGGGGCCGAGCAGGGCAAAGACCTCGCCGCGATCCACGTGGAAGGAGATGCCGTCCACCGCCCGGACGCGGGTGTACTGCTTGACGACGTGATCGACGTCGAGAACGTGGGTTCTCACCACGACAGCTCGGCGCTGCGCGGCAGGCGCTCGCGCAGCATGGAGGTCAGGCCCTCGACCCAGGCGGGGTGCGCGTTGAGGGAAGGGACCAGCTCCAGGCGCTCCCCGCCCGCTTGCTGGAAGTCCGCGCGGGCCCGCAGGCCGATCTCCTCGAGGGTCTCGAGGCAGTCGGCCACGAAGCTCGGGCAGAAGACCGCCAGGCGCTTCACGCCCCTCTTGGCCAGGGCGACGATCTCGACGTCGGTGTAGGGTTGGATCCAGGGCGTTCGGCCCAGCCTCGACTGGAAGGTGATCGTGCTCCGGTCCGGGCCCAGGCCGAGGCGTTCGCGCAGGCCCCGCGTCGTCGCGAAGCACTGGGCGCGGTAGCAGTTGCGGTTGGCGTCCACGAGCACATCGCAGCAGGAGTCGGAGCGCAGGCAGTGCGCTCCGGTGGGATCGCTCTTGGTGCAGTGTCTCTCGGGCAGACCGTGGTAGCTGAAGAGGACGTGGTCGGGCTCGAGCTCCTCGAGCACGGGGAGACCGACGCTGGCCCAGGCGTCGAGGAAGCGCTCGTCGTCGAAGAACGCCGGCAAGGCCTCGACGTACGGGGTGTTCCAGCGCGTCGAAGCCTCCTCGTACACCTTCTGCAGGGAGGACCCCGTCGAGCTGGAGGCGTACTGGGGGTAGAGCGCCGCCGCCAGGATGCGGTCGCAGCCGGCCGCGACGAGGGTGTCGAGCCCGGCGCCGATGGAGGGGTTGCCGTAGCGCATCGCCAGCTCGACCGGAACGTCGCGCAGGGTCTTGCGCAGGGCGTCCCGCAGGTCGAGGGAATGGAACAGGAGAGGCGAGCCTCGGTCGGTCCAGACCTGGCGGTAGGCCTCGGCGGACTTGGGCGCCCGTGTGGGGGCGATGATCCCGCCGACGAGGGCGAGGCGCAGGGGAGCGGCGATGTCGATCACGCGGGGATCGCTCAGGAACTCCCGCAGGTAGCGGCGCACCTCGGCGGGGCGGGGGGCGTCCGGCGTCCCGAGATTGATGAGCAGCAGACCCGGTTTCATGGCTGGGAAGGGAACAGATCCTGCAGCCGCTCGCGCTGCTTGCCCGCGGCGTCGAAGTTGGACGGGTCGAGCCAGGCCTCGAAGCCCTTCTCGAGCCGCGGCCAGTCCGCGTCGGTGATCGAGAACCAGGCCGTGTCGCGACTGCGCCCCTTGTAGATCAGGTGCTGACGAAAGATGCCTTCGAAGCGAAAGCCCAGACGTTCGGCTGCCCGCGCCGACGGCAGGTTCCAGGAGTCGCACTTCCACTCGTAGCGCCGGTAACCCAGCTCGAAGGCCGTCCTCATCATCAGGAACATGGCCTCGGTGGCGGCGACCGTGCGCTGCAGGCGCGGGGAGAAATGGATGTGGCCGACCTCGAGCGCACCGTGCTCGGGCGCCAGCCGCATGAAGGCAGCCAGGCCGGCGGCCGCGTTCGATTCCAGGATGGCGAAGAAGCGCGGATCGTCCAGGCGTTCGTGCTCCCGCAGCCAGTCGCGCAGCTCCGCCCGATCCTCGAAGGGGCCGTAGGGCAGGTAGGTCCACTGCTCCAGGCGGCTCTCGTCGAAGAGGGCGCGCACGAGGTCCTCGCCGTGCCGGTCCACGTCCAGGGGCTCGAGGCGACAGGTGCGCCCCCTCATCGTGTCCCACGGAGGCAGGGCCCGCTTCGTCCAACCCTGGCCTCGACGGTTCTTCCTTCCATGTCTCCGAGCTCCATCCTACGTTGCGTCGATGGCCGCGTTCCATTGCCAAGTCTGTGGAGAAGAGTTCAGCGTCCCTGGTGCGAGTCTGAAGAAGTACCCCGGCTGGAAGCCCAAGTACTGCCGGGCCCATTCGCCGAAGAAGGGCAAGCGCGCCGGGCGCCGGGCGCCGGTGACCGAGGAGAACCTGACCCTCCAAGAGGTGCTGGACAAGTACGACGGTGGACCCCAGTCCGGCCTCTTCACCGACGGCAGCGCGATTCCCAACCCGGGCCCCGGGGGCTGGGGAGTCGTCTGGGTCGAGGACGGGGTCGTGCGCGAGGAGCGCCACGGACACGATCCCGATACGACGAACAACCGCATGGAGCTCGTGGCTCTGATCGAGGCCTACAAGCTCTTGCCCCCCGGGGCGGACGTGGTGGTGCGCACGGACAGCCGGCTGTGCGTGGACACGATGACCAAGTGGGCCCCGGGATGGGAGCGCAAGGGCTGGAAGCGCAAGGGCGGGACCATCGCGAACCTGGAGCTCGTGCAGGAGCTGCTGGACCTCGTGCGCGCCCGCCCCCGGGCTTCCCTGCAGTGGATCGAGGCCCACGCCGGGAACCTGTGGAACGAGTACGCGGACAGCCTTGCGACCGCGTGGAACCGGGACTCCCTCTAGGCGAGCCATGCTCTCCTTGCGAGGGGTCACGAAGCGCTACGGCTCCCTGGTCGCCCTCGACTCGGTCGACCTGGAGTTCGAGGCGAACCGCACCACGGCCCTGATCGGTCCCTCCGGCTGCGGGAAGTCCACCCTGCTGCGCCTCCTGGTCGGCCTGCAGGCGCCCGATTCCGGCCAGGTGAGCTTCGGGGAAGAGGAGCTGCGTCCCGAGGGCGTGGAAGCCGTGCGTCGCCGGATCGGCTACGTGATCCAGGACGGGGGGCTGTTTCCCCACCTGACGGCCTTCGACAACGTCGCCCTCCTGGCGCGCTTTCTCGGCTGGGGGTCCGATCGCCTGCACGCTCGCATCGACCAACTCATCGGGCTGACGCACCTCTCGACCTCGGCCCTCGACCGTTATCCGGGAGAGCTCTCCGGCGGGCAGCGTCAGCGCGTCAGCCTGATGCGGGCCCTGATGCTCGATCCGGAGGTCTTGCTCCTGGACGAGCCCCTGGGCGCCCTGGATGCCATGATCCGCTTCGAGCTGCAGGAAGAGCTGCGTCAGATCTTCGACGATCTGGGGAAGACCGTCGTGCTCGTCACCCACGACCTGGCCGAAGCGGACTACCTCGGACATACGATCGTGCTGTTGCGCAACGGACGGGTCGTGCAGCGGGGGACGCTGGCCGAGCTGACCGCAGCCCCGGAGGACGAGTTCGTGCGTCGTTTCGTGCGCGCCCAGCGCCGCCTGCCAGCGCAGGGGGAGGCTTCGCCGTGATCTCCGCCGGGTTCCTGGCCTGCCTGAGTCTCGTCGGCTGCGCGCAGACCGAGATCGTGGTCGGCTCGAAGAACTTCACCGAGAGCGTGATCCTGGGGGAGCTCGTGAAGTTCCTGGCGCGGGACGGCGGTGTCCCGGCGGAGCACCGCCAGGCCCTCGGCGGAACGCGGCTCGTGTACAACGCCCTGGTGAGCGGTGAGATCGACGCCTACGTGGAGTACACCGGCACCCTGACCCACGAGATCTTCGCCCAGGAGGCGCCCCAGGGAGAGGCGGATCTGCGGGAGCTCCTGGAGGCCGACGGGCTCAGCATGGGCGCGCCGCTCGGTTTCGTGAACAACTACGCCATCGGGATGGCGCGCGCTCGGGCCCAGGAGCTCGGAATCGTGAGCCTGTCGGACTTCGCCCGGCATCCCGAGCTCGTGCTGCGTTTCGGATCCGAGTTCGTCGAGCGGGCCGACGGCTGGCCGGGTTTGCGCGCACACTACGGCCTGCCCCAGCTCGACGTGCTCGGCGTGGATCACGACCTGGCCTACCGGGGCTTGGCGGCCGGCGACGTCGATGCGACCGACCTCTACACGACGGACGCGGAGATCGCCTACTACGATCTGGTCGCCCTCGAGGACGATGGCGCCTACTTCCCGCGCTACCAGGCCGTGCTGCTCTACCGCACCGAGCTGGAGTCGAGCCTGCCCGCGGCCGTCGCCTCGTGGGCGCGGCTTTCAGGAGCGATCGACGAGCAGGCCATGATCGCCATGAACGGGCGCGTCAAGCTGGACGGCGTTCCCGAGAACGTCTGCGCGGCGGACTTCCTGGTACAGAGGTTCGGCCTGGAGCCGGAGGTGCGGCGGGACGGACTCGTGCGCCGCCTTTGGCGCCGGACGCTCGAGCACCTGACGCTCGTCTTCGTTTCCCTCTTCGCCGCGGTCGCATTGGCCCTGCCCCTCGGGGTCCTGGCCGCCCGTCGCCCCAAGCTCGGGCAGCTGGTCCTGGGACTGGTGGGGATCCTCCAGACGATCCCGGCCCTGGCCCTGCTCGTCTTCATGATCCCCCTGCTCGGGATCGGTTTCGGGCCCGCGGTCGTGGCGCTGTTTCTCTACAGCCTCCTGCCCATCGTGCGCAACACCCACGCGGGCCTGACCGCCATCCCGGCTCCCCTGCAGGAATCGGCTCGGGCCCTGGGTCTGCCCTGGCGGGCACGCCTCCTGCGCATCGAGCTGCCCCTGGCCTTGCCTTCGATCCTGGCGGGACTCCAGACGGCCGCCGTGATCAACGTCGGCGCCGCTACCCTGGGGGCATTGATCGGAGCGGGCGGGTACGGACAGGCAATCCTGACCGGCATTCGGCTCGACGACGTCGGTCTCATCCTCGAAGGGGCGATCCCCGCGGCCCTCCTGGCCGTGCTCGTGCAAGCCGCCTTCGGTCTGTTCGGACGCCTGGTCGTTTCGCCCGGCCTGCGGTAGGCGACGCCCCAGGGCTGGGGGCGGCCGGACAGTTTCGCCAGAGAGCGCGGCTCCATACAGGGAGCTTCACCTCGTCCAGCCCGCAAAAAAAAAGCTGGCCGCGACGTCTGGCCTGACACATTCCCAAGGGGGAGTGTTCAATCAGGGCCTTGAAGTCGCCAGGCTGGCACTCGGTGGCATTTTGCGGAGATTGAAGATCACGGGTACACGGACCATGGCTGTGGCAGTGGGCCTTGCTCTTGTAGCGGCGTTTGTGGCTATCGGCAGTGCGCTTCGTTCCCACGAGGCCAACGTGAAGTCGGTCCCTGGCGCAGACCTGACGGGCAAGGCTGGCTCGGGTGTTGCGTCAGAAGCAGAGCTCTCAGTTCCCGCAACGGCCGTCCACCTGACACGGTCAACGAGTCTTCCCCATCGCCCAGGAGAGGTGATCGAAGGAGACGAAACCTCCATGGACTCGCTTCAAGCTACGTCTACCAGCGCAGCCACGAAGAAGCGCGCACCGTACGACACCGAGTACTACGACCAGCACCTGGATCCGAGTCGATTCGGACCGAATAGCGCATCCTTTGTCGACGTCTTTGACTTGCCCGTGTCCTTCTATGAGGAGAACGCGGATATCCAGGACCTGTGGTACGTGCATTGGCAGCTATGGGCCCTTCGGTGCGAACTCTGGGACAACGACATCGAATGGGCACCCGTCGCCGAGGTAGAACGGTGGTGTGAACAACGGGGCTACGACACGGACGACTTCTGGCCGATCGTGGAAGAGTGCCTCGAGCACGACATGGCCGAGCAACAGCACGCTGTGCCTCCCGCTGGGGGAGACGCTGTGCAGAAAGCAATCTATTTCGTGGACGACAGGATTCGGAAGAGAGCCAAGGACAAGGGCCTCTCACCTCGCCAGAGGGACTGAGCAGCGCGGTGCCCCGTGGGGGTGAAACCGTCGCCGTCAGGGGGTCGGCCAGGGGTTGGTGGCGTGAATCGTCAGCTCCGGGATGAAGCCGCGGTCGTCCATCTCGAGCGCGGCCAGGGTCGCGTGGGCCACGTCTTCGGAGAGGAGTTTCTTCGGGTCGAGGGCGCGTTCAGGGTCGCGGCCACCGAATCCGGTCTGCACTTCGCTCGGGTTGATCTGGATCACGCGCACGTTCTTGGGGCGCAGCTCGGCTTGCCAGCACTGGGACAAGGCCGAGAGGCCGAACTTGGTGGAAGCGTAGGCGCTGCCTCCGGCGTAGCCGCGCTGGGACGCGGTGGAAGCGATGTTGACGATGGCTCCACGACCGTTGGCCTCGAAGTGGGGCAGGGCTTCCCTGGCCATCATCGCGGCACCGAGCACGTTCGTGCGCCACATCTGTTCGAAGGTCTCCGGGTCCAGCTCCGCCAGGGACATCCTGTGTCCCCACCCGGCGTTGTTGACGAGGACGTCGAG
Organism: bacterium; assembly: GCA_030428965.1. GTDB lineage: Bacteria > Planctomycetota > UBA1135 > UBA1135 > JAUIEE01. Next base: position 7,660 of record JAUIEE010000040.1, read on the forward strand.
TCCGCCGAGCTTGGCCGTGGCCTCGGAGACGATGCGCTGCGCGTCGTACCCGACGTCCCCCCGCACGGCTTCGGCCCGCAGCCTCTTCGCCATGGCGTCGAGTCGTGCCCCGTCGCGGCCGTTGAGGACGAGCCGCGCGCCCCGTTCGATGGCGGCCTGGGCGATGGCCGCGCCGATTCCCGCGCTGGCCCCGGTCACGAGGATTCTGGCGTCTTGGAGTTTCATGCCCAGAGCGTAATCGGTCCCCGTGGTCAGCGTTAGAATCGCCGAGCCTTGAACCGCATGAAGTTCGGAAGACTGGCCAGCGTGGAGGGCGTCGACTTCTCCCTGCCGAAGGATGCGAGCTGGAGCCGCGCTCTCCCCGGGCGTCGGGTGGCTGCGCCCGAGATTCGTTGCGGTCTGTCGAGCTGGGCCGATCGTGGCTTCCTGGGGCGCCTCTATCCAGCGGGTACGCCTACCGACCGCTTCCTCGCCAGCTACGCCGCGAGCTTCCCCGCCATCGAGTTGAACTCCACGTTCTACGGCTTCGACCCCGGCCGCATGGCAACCTGGGCCTCTCGGGTGCCCGCCGGCTTTCGTTTCTGTCCGAAGCTGCCCTCGGAGATCTCCCATGAGAGGGGACTCGGCGACGTCGAGCGCCCCATGGAGGCGTTCACCGCGGCGCTGGGAGCCTTCGGCGAGCGTCTCGGTCCGGTGTTCGTGACGCCGGCCACGGACTTCGGGCCTGAGAGCTGGTCTCGGTTGGAGGCCTTCGTGAGGCGCTACTCGAACGAGGTCGAGCTGGCCATCGAGCTGCGGCACGGGGCCTGGTTCGCCGAGCCCCGCTGGCTCGACGCCTGGAGCGCTCTGTTCCGAGAGCATGGGGTGACGGCCGTGCTCACGGACGTGGCCGGAAGGCGCGACGTGCTGCACATGGGTCTCTCGACCCCGAAGACCTTCGTGCGCTTCGTGGGCAACGGCCTGCACCCGAGCGACTTCACCCGCCTGACCGAATGGTCGATCCGCTTGACGGAATGGGTGGACGCCGGCCTGGAGAGTTGCTTCTTCTTCCTTCACCAGCAACGCGAAGTCGAGACCCTCGAGCTGGCCGGGCACTTCCTGCCCGAGCTCTCCCGGAGCACGGGGATCGAGCTCCCGGGACCGAGGCCGGTGCCCGAGCAGCTGGGCCTGTTCTGAGGCGACGCCCGGCATGAGCCCGCCTGGGCTTCTCGCGCAGGTGCGGTAGGATGAGGGCATGCCCGACCTGCCGACGTTCCACGTTGCCCTGATCTCCACCGGGGGAACCATCGAGAAGACCTACGACGAGCTCGAGGGGGTGCTCGCGAACAAGGTCAGCGTGCTCGAGGTCATGCTGAGCCAGCTCCAGCTCCAGGGGGTGCGGATCGAGCGCGTGCCCCTCATGAACAAGGACAGCTTGGACATGACCGACGCCGATCACGACCTGATCGCGAAGCGCACGATCGAGCTGACCCGGTCCTGCGACGGCGTGGTCATCGTCCACGGGACCGATCGCCTGGCCAAGACGGGCAAGCGTCTGTTCGAGCTGCAACCAGAGCCCCCGGTTCCGGTCGTGCTGACGGGGGCCATGCGGCCCTACGTCATGCGCAACACCGATGCGCTCCAGAACATGACCGAGTCCCTGTTGGCCGTGCAGCTGGCCCGGCCCGGGGTGTACGTGGCCATGCACAACCGGCTCCTGGCCTTTCCCTCGGTCAAGAAGGACCCCGAGCAGGGAACGTTCGTGCCCGAGTGACGGCCCGTGTCGGACCTCGTCACCTATCCCTGGCAGGACTGCGCGACGGCGTTGGCTCCCTGGCGCGGGGACGCTTCCTGCGAGCTCGAGGCCAAAGGGCGCTTCTTCCTCGCTGAAGAGAAGCGCATCTGGCCGCCCTGGGTGTTTCCCATCCCGCGGGACTGCCGCTCCGTGGCGGACTATCTCGACACCCTGCCGACGCGGCCCGGACGCCAGTTGCTGGTGCTCATGCAGGCCGGTGCCGTGGCCCTCGGCTTGTTCGAGGGGGGGGAGCAGGTGGCGACCAAGTGCTTCCGGCGCTACGTCGTGCGCGGCAAGGGGCGAGCCCAGCCCACTCACCTGCGGGCCAAGGGCAAGTCGCGCTACGGCTCACGCCTGCGCCTGCAGAATGCGCTGCGTCTGTTCGAAGAGACCGTGGAGAAGCTGCGGGAGTGGGAGCAGGACCACGGTCCCGCCGCGACCGTGTTCTACAATGCCCCGGTCCGACTCTGGTCGAGCTTCCTCGCGAACAGGCCGGCCCCGCCCTTCGAGAAGGGGGACAGCCTGGTGCGCGTGCCCTTGGACTTGTCGAGGCCTTCGGCCGACCTCCTGGGGCGCACCTACCGCTGGATGTGCTACGGGCGCATCGAGACGCTCGAGGATTCGAGGGCCCAGGGAGGGAACTTGCTTCCGTAGGCCGAAGCGGAGTCCCGGATGACGCTCGAGCGCCCCCCAGCGGGTAGTCTTTGGGTCCGGGTCCAGCCTCCAGGAGACCCCCTCGAATGTACGTCTGGTTCCTCGCCCTCGCCCTCCTTCCCGCCCAAGGTTCTGAGGGGTCCCCTGACGCCCTGTCCTGGGAAGTCGGGGAGCCTGCGGAGAGCCCGCTCCTCGGCTACGCCTGGGACGAAGGGGACCGGATTCCTGTCCTGCGGGGGGCCCAGCCCGAGCGTATCTCGGTCGGAGAGGCCGGGGCGAATCGCTGGACGCGCTCCTACTTCAACTTCAACGAGGGACGCGGAGCCCGCTGCCGCGACCTGGTCGATGGTCACCGTCGCCTGGGCTCCCAGGGTCTCGAATGGAGCCCCGGGCGATTCGGTACCGGGGTGGAGTTCTCGGGCGCGGAGTCGCGCCTGGGGTTCGGCCCCGGTTCGGCGGCCCTGTTCTCCACGCCCTCGACGGTCAGCTTCTGGCTACGTCCGCTCGAGCTGGTGGATCGGCGCAACGTGTTCGAGGTGCCCGGGCTGTACCGCCTGACCCTGGAGAAGGACGGCTGGCTGCGCCTGGTCACCGCCGACGGCGGCTTGAACATGGCGGCGACCGTCCAGGTCGGCCGGTGGCACCACGTCGGGATCGTGGTCGACGGTCCGGACTATGCGGAGGTTCGACTCATCCTCGACGGCGAGTTCCAGGCTCGGCGCACGTCCACCTGCCTGCAACCCGACGGGGCCCAGGAGTTCGTCTGGGGGAACCACGGTGGACAGGCCTCGGCTCGTTTCCAGCTGGACGACCTGCGCATCGACGCGCGGGCGAGGACCTCCAAGGAACTGCTCGACGTGGGCATGGGGACCGTCTCGCCCGGACCCCACCGCTTGCGGCTCGACTACGGCGAGCGTTTAGAGGAGCTCGAGGTCTGGGGCCAGGTTCACGCGCTGCCGCAGCTGTCGGGGGCAGCCCTGGCCGCCGGGCAGCTGCGCCACGCCAAGGCGGGTGACGAGGGTCTGCGGCGCGTGGCGGGTCACTGGGAGTTTCATCCCGCCGACGTGCGACCCCGGGCGCGCACGACTCACCCCACGGTCCACGTCGGGGGGCAGCGCATCTTCATCTACGGCGGCGAGGTGCGCGACACCCATGGGGTGGCGTGGGCCGTGACCGACGACACGTGGCTGTACGACACGGCCGAGAAGAGCTGGGAGCAGGTCGTCGGAGGGCCGGCGCCGGCGCCGCGCTGCCACCAGGACGCGGCCTACAGCCCCGATCACGACCTGGTGCTGTTTCCCGCCGGTTGGCGCAACGATCTCGACCCCTCGATTCAGTACCGGGACCTGTGGTGCTTCTTTCCCGAGTCGGGTCGCTGGGAGCGCAGACTGCCGAAGGGCGCCCGCTTGCCCAGGACTTCGAACAGCTGCGTCGTCTACCACCCTCCCACGCGCCGCTTCCTCCTGTTCCTCGGCGGTCGCAGAAGGGTCTACGTCTACGACCCCCTCACGAACGAGTTGGAGGTCAACTCTCCGTTCGAGATCGTTGACCAGGACGGAGGAGAGAGCGAGTTCTCCGTGCGCGGCTCCATGATGTCCGGCTTCGACCCGAACACGGGGCTGGTCGTCCTGTTCGGCGGCGAGATGGGCTATCCCGACACGATCTTCTACGACCAGACGATCCTCTACGATCCCGCCCGCAATCGCTGCACGGTCTTGGATGCGCCGGGCCCCAGCCCCCGGGTACGCTCGGCTTTCGCCTACGACGAGAAGCGCGGACATTTCGTCCTCTTCGGCGGCGTTCAGGACCAGGGGTCGACGCGCAACGGGGATCTGTGGGTGTTCGATCCGCGCACAAGGGCCTGGAGTTCCGTGGAATCGAGCGCAACTCCCACCCAGCGCGGCGGTTTCTACGGCATGGCCTACGAGCCGGTCCAGGATCGTTTCTTCGTGCTGTGCGGCCGACACTCCCTGGCCGCCTTCCTCGACGAGGCCTGGTCGCTGGCCCTGGACCCGGGGGCCGAGGCCCAGGCGACCTACGCCTTCGATCGAGCGGGGTTCGGTTCGGCGCAGACCCTGTACGTCGATACGCGCGGCGGTGCACCGGCTTCGGTGGACTGGGCCGCGAGCTCCGACGGCGGGCGCTGGGGTCCCTGGAGGAATGCCGCCGATGCACCGGTCGAGGGGCGCTTCGTCCAGCTGCGAATCACCCTGGGTGGAGGTGCGTCCGTGCCCGAACTCGTGCGCCTGGGCTTCGGTGCCTCTAGCCTTCCCGACCTGGACGATGGACAGGAGAGAGCGCGGTTCGATGTCGCTCCGCTGGAAGAGTAGACGGAGCTGTCCGTCCGCCGGCCGGATCCCCGGCTCCGGGGCCCTGGCGGTCGGGGCACTGATCCTTGCGGTGGGGGCCTGCGGAGAAGAACCCGAGGACGTTCCCTTCGACGTCGAGCCCGTCGTCATCGTGGACCGGTCCCCGGCCACGGACGACCAGCGAGGACCTCTGGTCCCCGGCCTGGTGGACTTCGCCTTGGCCGAGCACGTCCTGCTCCTGGACGGCATCGGCTATCGCGAGAATCCGCTCCAGTGGAGAACGCGGCCGGAGAAGAAGGTCCACAACCTGTCCGTGCATTTGCCGTGGCCGGGTTCCAGGCCTTCGGAGCTGCGCATCCAGGCCTCGTCCACCAGTGAGACCGCACAGGTGGAGGTGCTCTGGAACGGGCGCCGGATCGGCGAGCTTCGCCCCGGACCTGAGGCCGACGAGGTCGTTTTCGCGCTGCCCGAGGATCTCGAGCTGCGCGGACTCGAGCACGTCGAGCTGCGCTCCTCCTTCGGCTTCGCGGGGCCCAAGGGCCGAGCGCGAATCCGCGTCGACCACCTGCGCGTCACGGCTCCCGATTCCCGCGACGTTTCCGAGCCCGAGGGTACGAAGCGCATCGACCCCGGACAGGTCCTGAGGCTGTGGCCCAGCGAGAAGCCGTGGATCGAATGGCAGCTGGGCCTGCGCGCGGACGAGCCCACGTCGGTCCAGGCCCGCGTCTACTCCCTCGCGGAGCGCAAGCTCGCTTCCAGCGAGGTGCACACGGTCAGCGGGGAGCCCCTCGTTCTGTCCCTCGCCAGCCTGGGCCGCGACGACAGCATGATCGAGCTCTTCGTGCCCGCCGAGGCTTCCCCCGTCGAGCTCGTCGATTCCCAGCTGGTGCTCGGCCGACAGAGCCCGAACCTGGTCCTGATCGTGGTCGACACCCTGCGCGCCGATGCGATTCTGGACGAACAAGGCGAGGTCGCCCTGCCCAGCCTGGCGGCCCTGGCCGCCGACGGGGTCGTCTTCCGCCAGTGTTTCAGCCACGCCTCGATGACCTTGCCGGCCCACGCTTCGCTCTTCTCTTCACGCCTGGCCTACGATTCGGGCGTCTTCAAGAACGGCGACGACGTGGATCCGGAACTGCCTCTCCTGGCCGAGCATCTCGCGCAGAACGGGTACTCGACCTCCGCCGCCGTCTCGATCGGAGCCCTGCGCTTCCGGCCGGGCAAGGGCCTGTCCCGCGGCTTCCAGACCTACCTGGACGACATCTGGGGTGTCTCCTGGGCCGCGGGGAGCCTGCCCAAGATGGTCGAGCTCCTGGACGACATCCCGACCGATCGACCCCACTTCCTCTTCGCGCACTTCGCCGATCCCCACGACCCCTACCGCAACCACGGTGGCGAGCAGTGGGAGCTCCAGGTCACCCTGGGCGCCGAGCCGCCTCTCGTGAGGCCGATGATCGATGCCCTCGATTTCTCCCTCGAACGTCGACTTGCGCCGGGCGTCCATCGGATCGAGTTGCGGGCGGACCGCGAGTACCTGCTGCGGACCCTGGTCGTGAGGGACGTGGCCAGGGAGCAAAGCCTGCCTTTGACCTTCTCCGAGGGAGCCGACCAGGAGACTCAGCTGCGAACCGTGGTCGAGTTCGAGATCGGCGGGGACGAAGAGGCCGACGTGCAGATCCAGCTCTGGGTGACCGATGTGCCCGACGTCCCGGAGGCCATCGAACGCTACGGGCTCGAGGTCGAGTACGTGGACGGCTACATCGGGCGCCTCCTGGACGAGCTGAAGGCCCGCGGGCTCTACGACTCGAGCCTGATCGTGTTCACCTCCGACCACGGTGAGGGCCTGTGGCAGCACGAATGGCTGGTGCATGTGGAGAACGTCTACGACGAGCAGCTGAAGGTGCCCCTCATCATGAAGCTTCCCAAGGGAGTCGAGGGAGTCGAGTACCTGAGCGAGCGTCGCGACGAGCTCGTACGCCACATCGACGTGACCCCCACCCTGCTCGAAGTCCTGGGAGTCCCACCCCTGCCCGAGCAGCGTGGAATCAGCCTGTTCCAGGGGCGCCTGGAGCGGCCGCTCATCGCCCAGACCCACAAACCGATCGCCTCGCGCGACCTGTTCTGCATGCGCGACGAGCGCTACAAGCTGATCTACGACGTCGAAGCCGACCGCTTCGAGATGTACGACATCGTGCGGGACCCGGGCGAGCTGGAGGACATCTTCGGGAAGAAGGGCGGCAAGCGCTCGGAGTGGCAGGCGACCTTGAGGAGCGTGGCGCAGCTTTCGATGAGCGCCGCTCTGGATCACGAGGTGAGCGAAGAGGACCAGGATCGGCTCAAGGCCCTGGGCTACTGAGCAAATCTCACGCGAGGTAGGCCGCCAGGATCGTCTCCCCGAGCAGCTCGAACTCCTTCGAGCGCGGTGAGCTCGAACGCCACGCCAGTCCGATGCGACGGTCCGGACCCTGGGATCCGAAGGGCAGCGTCGCCAGGCCCGGAGTCGTCGCCGACTCCCGCTCCACGGCCAGCTCCGGCAGCAGCGTCAGGCCCAGACCGCTGGCGACCATCTGGGTGACGGTTCCCAGGCTCGTTCCGCGGAAGCCCGGAACCTCGTCGCTGCCCGCCGCTTCGCACAGGGTGACCGTCTGGTCCCTCAGGCAGTGTCCTTCCTCGAGCAAGAGCACTTCGCGCTCGGCGATGTCGGCCAGTTCGATCTGTTCGAGCTTCGCCAGAGGGTCGCCCTCGGGCACCGCCACGAAGAAGGGGTCGGAGAAGAGCTCCTTGGTCGCCACCTTGCCCAGGGGAACGTCGATCGCGAGCAGGAGGAGATCGAGGTCGCCGGCATCCAGCCGTTCCAGGAGGCGCGGCGTGAGGTCTTCACGCAGGTACAGACGCAGCTCGGGATAGGCCTTTTGAACGGCGGGCAAGACCTTGGGCAACAGGTAGGGGCCGACGGTCGGAATGGTTCCCAGGCGCAGGGGACCCGAGAGAGGCGCTCCGAAGGAGCGCGTCAACTCCCCCAGCTCGTCGGTGCGGCGCAGGATCTCCCGGGCGCCCCCGAGCAGCTGAGCGCCCGCGGATGTCAGCCGTACGCTCTTCTTGTCGCGCTCGAACAGCCGAACGCCCCAGAGGGATTCGAGCTGCGCGATCTGTCCGGACAGGGCCGGTTGGGTCACGAAGCAGGACTCGGCGGCTTCGCGGAAGTTGAGGCGCGCGGCCAGGGCCGAGAAGTACTCGAGCTGTCTCAGGGTAGGGCGTTCCACGGGAAGACTCGGGGGCCGTGCCGAGATCACAACGCATCGATGCCCTGGACGCCAGAGGGGGCCTCACGCTGGGGGAGGTTTGGGCAAACACCTCCGCTGGCGGGAAACCTGACCCCTCCGTTCGGATCGTGGCTACCCGATTTCGCTCTTGGAGCTAGCCTGGTCGTTCCCTGCCGAGGTGGCGTGAGCTCTGCATCCGAGCGCGGTGTTCGATCGAAGTCCGCCCTGGCCCCACTCCATAGCCCCCATGAGCCCGACCCGCCTCCTCCTCCTGCTCGTCGCCGGCCTCGTTCTGGCCGTCTCCGCCCTCTTCTGGCTCCAGGGTTCCAGCCAGGACGGGGACGTCGCCTCAGCCCGGGCGGAGATCGTCGCAGGGGCGCGAACCCGACCTGTCCCGCTCGAGGGCGACGAGCCGGTTCGCTTCGAGCCCGATCTGGAGCCCGTGCCCGGCCCCCAGGGCGTGCAGCGGGAAGCCGCGGTAGCGCGGCCCATCGCCGTCGAGGGGGGACGCGAGCTCGAGGTGGCCGTGGAACTGCCCCACGGGGCACCGCGGGACTCGGATCTGGCGGTCCTTGCCGTGGTGGTCGAGGGTCCGGGCTCCGCCGCCGCGCTGCTCGAGGATCTCCGTTCCGGGGAGCTCACTGCCGAGCACGTCCGTGCCCCCGTGGGGCTCGACGGCCGGGCCAAGTTGACGCTCCCCGAGGACTGGGGGCAGGCGCGACTCCTCTTGGACGGTCGCTTCCTCTACGCGAAGGACCTCGTCACGGTCGACCGCGCTCAGGCCTCGGCCGAAATCGAAGCCAGCCTGGGGGCCGCTCTGACCGTGACCTGGCCCGCGGAGCTCGAAACCGAAGCTTCGAGCGTCTCCCTGACGGGCGGCAACTTCAGCGGAAACGGGGGGGGGGGCTGGGAAGCCCGCAAGCGCGAACACGCTCCCGCGGGTCTCGTCTTCCGCGCTCTGGATCCCGACAAGACGTGGACATTGCTCCCGACCTTCTCCGAGCACCACGCCGCGGCCCGCATGGGCATCGAGCTGGAGCCGGGCCAGGAGCTGCTGCTCGACGTGGCGCTCAGCCCCGGCGCGCTGCTGACGGGGCACGTCAAGGACCCGCGCGGGGAGCCGGTGGCCAACGTCGACGTCTTCACCACGGGAGGCAATCCCTGGATGGGAGGAGCCGATGAGCGAGGCGTGGCGACCGAAGCCGACGGTTCCTTCGTGTTGAAGGCCGTTCCTCCCGGACGGCTCAAGCTCGAGGCCAGCCTGGAAGGCTGGCGCACGGTGGAGAGTGAGGAGCTCGAGCTCGACCAGGGAGACGTGATCGACGACATCCTGATCGTGATCGATCGGGGTGAGAGCCTGAGCGGGACGGTCGCCTGGCCCGACGGTCAGGCGGCTCCTGGAGCCGAGGTGCGCGTCGAAGCCCTGCGCCGCCGCCAGGGCTGGGGCGGTTGGGGAGGACAGGGCCTCGACGAGCTCGGCGTCGCGACGACGGACGAGGCCGGGCGCTTCGCGGTCACCGGTCTACCGGAAGGGTCCTTCACCGTGCGGGCCTCGCGCCCCGGGCCCCGGGCCGAGGACGAGGAGGGACCCGATTGGCGAGCGGTGGCGGAGGCGGTTCCGGCCGCGACCCAGGGACTCGAGCTCGTGCTCGCGGCGCCGATTCAGTTCCAGGGCAGGGTGATCGATGACGTCGGTCAGCCGATCCCCCGTTTTCGCATCGAGGCCGCGGCGATCGAGCGCGGAGGGCCCGAGGACGAAGCCGAGTTCGAGGACAAGGAGGGCAAGTTCCGCTTCACGCGGGTCGGCCCGGGGGAATGGAACGTGACCGCGACGGCGGAGAACCACGTGGGCTCCGAGCCGATCCTCTTGTCCTTGCCCGAAGCCGCTTCCAGCGAGACCGTCTTCCAGCTCCAGCGATCCGCCAGCGTGGGGGGACGTGTGCTCGACGTTGCCGGGAATCCCGTGGCCGGCGCCTACGTGCGCGTCGAGGGCTCGGAGGGACAGAACCCCTGGGCAGGGGCCCGCGGTCCGCGCACCGAGTCCGACGGAGAAGGGCGATTCCTTCTGGAAGGCCTCGAGCCCGGACCGGTCTCCCTCGTGGCCCGAGCCGAGGGTTGGGCGGACAGCGAAGTGGCGGCACTCGAGGTTCTCCCGGGGGAGGTGCGCGCGGACGTGTGGCTGACCCTGCGCGTGGGCGGGATCATCGCGGGTGGCGTGGTCACTCCCGAGGGCGATCCACTCGTGGGTCGTCGGGTCACCTGGGGCTCGAATGCCATGGGCTTCGGCTCCCGGGGCGAGACCGAAACCGATGGCGGTGGACGCTTCGTCTTCGAGCGCGTGACGCCCGGGGACTGGGCCGTGAGCGCCGTGCCCTCCATGGCCGAGATGGGGGAGCGCATGCAGGGCCGCCGCGGCGACCCGTCCGCCTTCACCGAGGTCATGGGCGAGATGGTCACCGAGACCGTCACGGTTCTCGACGGGGAGCGCGTCGAGGTGTGGCTCGGGGGCGAACCGCGGGTGCCTGTGCGCATCTTCGGTACGGTCACCATGGGGGGCGAGGCCCTCGAAGGAGCCCAGGTCTACGCCGTTTCGGAGGGCTCGGCCGTCTTCCAGGGCATGAAGTCCGCGAACGTGGCGGCGGACGGCCGCTTCGAGCTCACCGTCGACCGGCCCGGTCCCTACGTCGTCAGCGCGCGTTCCGGCCGACTGGGGGTCGAGGTCATGGTGGACGTTCCCCGGGCTGCGGAGACCGAGGTCGACCTGCGTATTCCCGAAGGCCGCATCGAGGGACGCGTCCTGAAGCCCGACGGCGGGCCGGCCTCGGGCGTTCAGCTGCGCATCCAGCGTGACGACGGCCTGGGTCGCATGCGCTGGGACGGTGACGGGGCCACGACCGACGCGGAAGGGCGCTACGTTTTCGAGTCCCTCGAGCCCGGGATCTACACCGTGCGCGCCAACACCTCGACCTGGGGCGGACGCGCGAACGAGAGCTGGGGCTCGAGCGTGCGGACGGACATTCGGGTCAAGGAGGATGGTGTCACCCGGGGCATCGACTTCGAGCTGGAGACCGCCGGCTCGCTGGAGGGCCTCGTGCGGGGACCGAACGGAGACCCGGTGCGGGACGTGGCCATCTTCTTCCGAGACGAGACCGGACGCTTGATCTCTCGCTTCTCGGGGACCCAGA
>JAUIEE010000521.1 GCA_030428965.1 bacterium
GAGGTCGCCACCCGCCAGCGCGCCTGGGCCATCGCCCGCTGGCGGGTGGCGACCTCCGGCCGGGATCCCAGGCGCTTCGACTCAACCGAGCAGCTGGCCGAGGCGGCGACCCTGTCCATGACCGGGAGCCTGGGAGACGAGGCCCTGACCACGCTGGGACGCACGGGCACGGTCTACGGTGACGTGGGCGCCGGCGCGAGCTGGCAGCGTGCGGCGCGCCTGGTGGCCGACGTGGTCTCCGGGCCCGAGGCCTGCCAGGTCCAGGTGGACGAGGGGCGCTGGTTCAACGTGGGCACGACCGTGCTCGTGAGCGACGGCCGTTCGAGCGAGCTCGGGCTCGTGGCCCTCTCCCAGCGGGGACGGCTGACCCTGGCGGATCCGCTGGTGAACGGCTACGGGCGCTACGAGACGGTCGTCGTGCCCCTGGCCCGCCGACCGGTCAACCTGAACACGGCTTCGCCCGAGGTGCTGGGAGCCCTGTTCGAGAACCTGAAGCTGCGCGGGACGACCTCGCGCATCACCAGCGGCAAGGCGCGCCGGCTGGTCGAGGTCGTCTTGGCCTCGCGACCGTTCGAGGGCTTCGAGGACTTCTGCCGGCGCGTGGTCCTGCCCGGCGCCGGGCTCGAGGCCCTGCCCGAGGATGCGCCGGTCGTGCCCGGGGCGTTCGAGAATCAGGAGGGGCTGGGCTCCGAGGCGGCGGCCGGCTTCCTCGAGCGTGAGGACGCCCTGGCGCTCTACAAGAACGGGCTCAACGCCAACGACAACGAGCTCGAGTTCTCGACCATGCCCTTCTCTTTCGCGACCCGGGACGTCTACACGATGGACGTGCGCGCTTCGATCAACGCCCGCAGCGGCGTGGAGCGCACCGCCGGCGTGCGCGAGCAGGTCGAGCTGGTCGTTCCCCAGAGGGACCTGATGCACGTGTGGGGTCGCCAGGAGGACTTCGACCTCTCCCTGCGCCTTTCGCGCGAGGCGCGCGGCTGGATGAGCGGGCCCGCGGTCACCACGCGCTTCGATCCGATCTACGGCTCGGATCCCCCCTCCCGGGCGCGCGCTCACCTGGGGCCCTACGACTCGACCCCTTCGGTCGATCCTCTGGCCCCCGATCCGAGCTACACCTTCGCCAACCGCGAGCAGCACACCCGCGACTGGATCCAGGCGGCCCCGGTGCGCAGCGACGAAGCCGGTCTACGGGCCGGCCGCGTGCTGCACTTCGACAACGAGACGCGCCACGCCGAGGGCCGCTACCTGCCCGACGGTCCGCCCTTCTTCGCGCCCGACGACAACCGCCTGGGCTGGCTGGGCGGGAACGGCCTCGTGCGTCCCTTGCACGGGGAGATGTGGATCCATCCGCGCGAGCTGACCCAGGGGGCGCGCTTCCTGGACGTGGGCGGGGGCTTCGTCGACTCCGATCGCATCTCGCTGCTCCTGGACACCAACGACGCCACCGGGGCCCTCGACCTGGTGCTGCGCGTGCGCGACGGGACCGACGATCACCCGGACACGCCGGCCTTCGAGGAGGTGGCCGAGGTGCGCCATCCGGTGGGCCAGGGCCCCGGTCTGCCCCTGAACACCTGGACCCACGTGGCCTACGACGTGCGCGGCAACCGCCCGGACCAGATGACCCTGATGGTCGACGGTCGCCTGGCGGGGGAGAACCCGATCCAGACGCGGCTGGCCTCGGCCCTGGGCGCCAACGACAACTTCATCGCGGTCGAATCGAGCGAAGGCTTCCCCGACGAGTGTGTGCTGCGCATCGGCGACGAGTTGATCGAGGCGAGAAACAACGGAGACGGCAGTTTCGACGCGACCTACAGCACGCAGGGCGAATTCGCCGGCTTCGGAGGACGGGCTGCCCGCGAGCTCTTCAGGGGAGTCGCACCGGGGGTGGCGTTCACGACGCGGGGGCTGAGTTACCCCCAGGGAACGCCGGTCACCCTCTACGGCTACAGCCTGCCGATCAGCGGAGGCAGCAACGTGTCCTCGTCGAGCTCGACCTTGGCGGAAGACCTGGGGAGGTTCCGTGTGGGACGTGTGCGGGCCGTGGTGCGCCAGGGCTCGAACGACGAGAGCCAAGGGGAGCCGATCTTCGCTACGGTCAACGGTCCGTTCGGCGCCTTTCAGCTGCGTCTGGGGCACGGCATGAGGGGCATCGACAGCAATGTCGAGGCCCTGGTCCTCATGAGTCCGGACGAGCCGAACGAAGCCAGGAACGTGGCGGATACGGAGGACGTCATGCGCGCCTTCAGCCCGTCCGGTGGCTACGCCGCGATTCTCGATGTCTCCACCGACCCGAATTCGGGTTTCAGCCTCCTCGTAGGGGGAATCCCCAACGAGATCACTCATGACGACCCCGGCGCGCCCCTCGGGGGAGTCGAGATCGTCTACTACAGCGGCGTACAGGGGGATCGGCTGATCATCGATCAGGCTTCGCGCGGTGACCCGAACCTGCCGGAGTTGACTCATTACGCCGAGCTCATGCAGCGCAGGCAGTTCGATCGAATCGGCGGAGTGAGCGGGCGTTCCTTCATTTTTAGGTGGAACCCGGCCATCTCCCAGCTGAACTCCGGGGTCGCCCTCGGCGACATTCTCTACTACGACACGATGGTGATCCCGATCTCGGTCCCGATCCCGGGGGCAAGAGGGACAGGCTTTCCTGCCCCGCCCGTAGGTCTCTCCGAGTTCGCGCAGATCACGCATACAGGGCCCAACTCCGAGCTGACCGAGTGGGTGCGCTACGACGACGTGGCCCAGGCGCCCGGACGTGGCAGTCACCTGGTGCGCAGCAACCCCGAGGCTCTGCTGAACGCTTCCCGCGCGGCCCACGCGGGATTCTCGCGGATGCCCGGGAAGGCCGCCAGCCCCCCGGGATGCTAGGCCTGCAGCACGAACCCGGCGCAGGCGACCGCCGGGGGAAGGTCGCGCCAGACCCAGCGGTCGAGCACGTCGGCCGTGGGCGTGGTCAGGGGATAGGGCAGATCGGGGCTGTCCGAGTTGAAGACTTCCGTCTGGCAGACCACGGCGGG
>JAUIEE010000522.1 GCA_030428965.1 bacterium
AGTGGGCCTCGTCCACGGCGATGGCGGACAGTCCCCGCTCGCAGAGCTGCTCGATGAAGCCGGGCATCAAGAGCCGCTCAGGAGCGACGAAAAGCAACTTCAGGCGCCCCTGTTCCAGGTCCTCGTGGACGCGTCGCTTCTCCGAGGGGTCCTGGGCGCTCGTCAGCATGGCCGCGGGCACGCCGTTCTGGGTCAGTCCGTCCACCTGGTCCTTCATCAGGGAGATCAGGGGCGAAAGAACGACCGTCAGGCCCTCCCTGGCGAGGGCCGGGGCCTGGTAGCACAGGCTCTTGCCCCCCCCCGTCGGAAGCACCAGCAACAAGTCCCGCTGGGCGAGGATGCTCTGGATGGCTAAGGTCTGGAGCGGGCGCAGCCGATGGATCCCGAAGGTCCGTGCGATCAGTGCGCTCAGACCCTCCATCCCGATGGAATCTTTTTCTGCTTCCACTCGCTCTAGTTGCTCCCTTCCCGGTGGAGACCGATTCCACCGAACGCCGGTTGCGTTTCAAGGGGCAAGCAGGGCCGAGGAGGAGGATTCCGGTCGGGCCTGCCCCTCAAGGACGAGACGAAGATGAACAGCCCGCGGCTTTCCACGCTCTTTTTGGTCGTTTGCTCCCTGGCCCTCGGCTCCTGCAAGGGGGCCTACTACTCCACGATGGAGCGCTTCGGCGTTCACAAGCGCGAGATCCTGGTCAGCCGCGTCGAGGACGCCCGCACGGACCAGGCCGAGGCCCAGGAACAATTCATCTCGACCTACGACACCTTCAAGAGCCTGACCAACTTCGAAGGCGGCGAACTCGAAGACATCTACGACGAGCTCAAGGGTGAGCTCGAGGACTGCGAGGATCGCGCGGACGACGTCTCCGAGCGCATCGCGAAGATCGAGACGGTGGCCCTCGATCTGTTCGAGGAGTGGCGCGAGGAGATCCTCTCGATCGAGAACAAGGAGCTGCGCAAGAAGAGCAAGCGCAGCCTGGCCGACTCGAAGGAGCGCTACGAGGATCTCATCGCGGCCATGAAGGAGGCCGAGCAGAAGATGTATCCCGTGCTCACGTCCCTGCGCGACCACGTGACGTTCCTCAAGCACAACCTCAACGCCCAGGCGATCGGATCGCTCGAGGGCTCCCTGGCCGAGATCGAGAGCGAGATCGAATCCCTGATCGACGACATGCAGGACTCGATCAACAAGGCCGACAGCTTCCTCCAGACGATCGAGCCCGAGACGGGCCCCGAGGCCTGAAGGAAGCCCGAGCGCCAATCCCTCAGGAAGCGACCTGGTGCACGTGAACGTCGCGCTGGGGGAAGGGGATCGAGACTCCGGCCTCGTCGAACTTCAGCTTGACGGTTTCCGTCAGGTCGAAGCGGACGGCCCAGTAGTCCGGGGTCTTGACCCACGGGCGGCAGACGAAGTTCACGCTGCTGTCGGCCAGCTCGGAGACCGCGATGGTCGGTGCAGGTTCCGCGAGGATGCGCTCCTCGGAAGCGACGATCTCCTCGAGTAGCTCCTTGGCGCGCTTGATGTCGTCGTCGTAGCCGATGCCGAAGACCAGGTCGATGCGGCGCGTGTCCTTGGCGGAGTAGTTGATGATGTTGCCGCTCGTGATGCCGTCGTTGGGGACGATGATCTTCTTGTTGTCGGGGGTACGCAGGACGGTGGCGAAGACGCCGACTTCCTCGATAGTACCCGCGGTGCCCGCGGCTTCGACGTAGTCGCCCGTCTTGAACGGACGGAACAAGATGATCATGACGCCCGCGGCGAAGTTGGAGAGGGAGCCTTGCAGGGCGAAGCCGATGGCCAGGGTCGCCGCGCCCAGCACCGCGACGAAGGACGTCGTCTCGACTCCCATCGTCTGCAGGGCCGAGATCGTGACCAGGACCATCAGGGCCATGCGCGTGAGGCTGCAGACGAACTTGGTCAGCGTGTCGTCGATCTGACGTCGCGTCATCAGCTTGCGCACGACGCCGACGAGCATGCCGGCGATCCACTTTCCAATCAGGAAGACCGCCAGGGCTGCCAGGATCTTGGGGCCGTAGGCGATGAGGAGCTCTTGCCCCTTGGCCACCCAGGCGGTGGCGGTTTCGGTGGCCTTGTGGGTGGCTTCTTCGACGGAGGATGTTTCTTGGGGAAGGGACGAGAGTCGCATGGTGTTCGTGAGGGCGGTTCTTGGGGAAAAGGCGGACCGTCAGCTTGCCTCAAATGAGGACGGTCGCGCCACCCCCGATGGGGAGGACGCGACCGTGGTTCTCGGACCCTGGTGAGGCTACTTCTGGGCCTTGAGGATGTCCCGGATCTCGGTCAGGAGCACCTCTTCCTTGGGCGGCGCCGGCGGGGCCTTGGGGGCCTCTTCTTCCTTCTTCTTCAGGGAGTTCATGGCCTTGATCGCCATGAAGATCACGAAGGCGATGATGAGGAAGTCGATGACGACGTTCAGGAACTGGCCGTAGCGGATGGCGACCGCGGCCGCGGTCTCCTTCCCTTCGGCATCGTAGGTAGCGTCCTGGAGCACGACTTCCAGCTTGCTGAAGTCGACGCCCCCGGTCAGCTGGCCGATGGCCGGCATGACGACGTCACCCACGAAGGAGCTGACGATCTTGCCGAACGCGCCGCCGATGATGATACCGACGGCCATATCCACGACGTTGCCCTTGAGGGCGAACTCCTTGAACTCTTGCACCATTCCCATGGCGAATCTCCTTTGATAATCGGTGGCTTGAAAGGGGAGGGTCCTAGAAGACCCAGCCGACGGTGAGCAAGACCTTGTGGTCGACGGGATCGACGCCCGAAAGGGCGTTGCGGTTCCAGTCGAGGATGTGCTGGATACCCGCGACCATGTTCGCTGTCAGAGACGTGGAGAGCTTGCTGTCCACGCGGGCGTAGATGTCGTCGGAGTCCTCGATGCTCGGGAACGCTTCGGCCGTCTGGTCGAAGCGCGTGTCTTCGTTGAACTGGTGCCCGAGCTTGGAAGCCAGGCGCAGGGCGATGTAGGAGTCATCGGGCACGTCCG
>JAUIEE010000523.1 GCA_030428965.1 bacterium
GCTGCGGCGATCCGGTTGCCCTCTACCACGAGCGCTGCACCGACCTGTTCATCGGAATGCTGGGCATCCTGCAGGCCGGCGCAGCGTACGTGCCCATGGATCCCAGCTATCCGGCCGAGCGATTGTCCACGATGCTCGAGGATTCCGAGGCCCCGGCGGTGGTGACCCAGGAGAAGCTCGCCGATCGCCTGGACCTGGGCACGAGCGCCGCGGTGCGGACGGACGCGGACCAGGCCTTGCTCGCCGCCTACCCCGAAACGGACCCCGAGGCCGGAGCGCGCGCGGAGGATCCCGTGTACGTGCTGTACACCTCGGGCTCCACCGGACGGCCCAAGGGCGTGCGCGTGGCCCATCGCAACGTCCTGCGGCTCATGAAGGATCCGCACTGGTCCCGACTGACGCCGGACATGCGCATCGTTCAGATCACGCCCATCTCCTTCGACGCCTCCATCGTCGACATCTGGAGCGGCCTGCTCAACGGAGGCTGCGTGGTCCCCTTCCCACGCCAGACTCCGGACATCGAGGTGCTCAAAGAGGTCGTCCAGGACCACCGCATCAACACGCTCTTCCTCGCTTCGGCCCTGTTCAACACGGTCATCGACGAGGCGCCCGAGGTGTTCGAGCACATCGAACAGGTCTCCTCGGGCGGCGAGGCCATGTCGCTCGCCCACGTGCGCCGACTCCAGAGGCGCTATCCGAAGATTCGTATCACGAACTGCTACGGACCGACGGAGACGAGCGTGATGGCCACCGTTTACGTTCCGCCCTGTCCCCTGCCGGAGCAGCTGACCACCATTCCCATCGGGATCCCGTGCGAGAACACGACGGCCTACGTGCTCGATCCCAACCTCGAGCCTGTGCCGATCGGAGTCGCCGGTGAGCTCTACATCGGTGGTCCGGCCGTCTCGCTGGGGTACCTGGGTCGTCCCGAGTTGAATGCCGAGCGCTTCCTCACCGACCCCTTCTCGACCCAGCCGGGAGCACGCCTCTACCGCACGGGAGACCAGGCCCGCTGGATGGCCGATGGGAACCTGGACTTCCTCGGCCGCAACGATGACCAGGTCAAGGTGCGCGGCCACCGCATCGAGCTGGGGGAAATCGAGTCGCTGCTCGCGGACATGGATGAGGTCCGCCAGGCGGTCGTCCTGGCCCGGGAAGACGTGCCCGGGGAGAAGCGCATCGTGGCCTACGCCGTGTGCGAGGAGGGCAAGGAGCTCACTCATGCGGACGTTGATCGCCACCTCAAGAGCCACCTGCCCGAGTACATGGTTCCCACGGCATCGGTCTTCCTCGAGGAAATGCCGCTGACCCCGGGGGGCAAGGTCGATCGGCGCTCCCTGCCCGAGCCCCAGGCGAGCGTCCAGGCCACCTACGTGGCCCCACGCACCCCCACCGAAGAGCTGCTCGCCCAGCAGTGGGCCGGCGTGCTGGACCTCTCCAAGGTCGGCGTGCACGACGACTTCTTCGAGCTCGGCGGCCACTCCCTCACGGCGACCATCCTGATCGCGAGGCTGCGCAAGGAACTCGGGGTCGAGATCCCCCTCAAGAGCTTCTTCCAGGGTCCCACCATCGCCCAGATGGCGGCACACGCCGACCGCCGGAACGCGGCCAGCGAGAGACTCCCGGAGATCCCCAGGTCCGAGCCCACCCAAGGCCCAGCCCCGCTCAGCCTCAACCAGGAAGGCCTTTGGTTCCTGCAGAAGCTCGCGCCCGAGAGCCCGTTCTACAACGTGCCCATCCGGATGCCCCTGGGGGGACCTGTAGATGGCACCATCCTGCACGAGTCCCTGCAGGAGATCGTGCGCCGGCACGAGAGCCTGCGTACGCACTTCCACCAGGAGGGCGATGCGGATCCCCACCAGGTCGTGGGCGACGTCGACCTCGAATGGTCCGTGCACGACCTCGTCGATGCGGGCGCCGAGCAGGACGCAAAGGTGGCGGAGATCGAGCGAGATCTGGCCGTACGCCCGTTCGACTTGAGCCGGGATCCCTTGCTGCGCGCTGCTTGGATCCAGCTTGCTCCCGACCGTTCGCTGCTCTCCCTCAACATCCACCACATCGTCTTCGACGGCTGGTCGATGGACGTTCTCGGACGGGAGCTGGCGCTCCTGTACGCAGCCCATGGCGAAGGGACTTGCGCTGCTCTCCCCGAGCTGACCATCCAGTACGCCGACTACGCGCGCTGGCAGCGGGAACAGCTCGAGGACCCGATCCTGGAGGAGCTCGCCTACTGGACCGACGCCTTGCGCGGTACGGCTCCGGTCCTCGAACTGCCCACCGATCGCCCACGGCCCCAGGTGCAGACCTGGAACGGTGCCCACGTGCGCCGCGAGCTCTCGGCCGAGCTCACCGAGCGCGTGCGCGAGGTCGCCCGCGCACACTCCTGCACCGTCTTCATGACCCTGTTGGCGGCGAGCCAGACCCTCCTCTCGCGCTACAGTGGCCAGAAGGACTTCGTGTTCGGAAGCCCCGTGGCCGGCCGATCCCGCCCCGAGATCGAGGAGGCGATTGGCCTCTACCTGAACATCGTCGTCCTGCGTGCCCGGCTCGAAGACGACCCGAGCTTCTCCGAGCTCATGCGGCGCGCCCGTGAGAGCACGCTCAGCGCCCACGACCACCAGAACCTGCCCTTCGAGAGCCTGGTCAACGAGCTCAGCCCCTCCCGGGACATCTCGACGACTCCCATCTACCAGGTGCTGTTCAGCCTGCGCACGCCGGCCAAGCCGACCCGGGCCGGGGACGTGACCTTCGGAACCCCGCTCGAGATCGACACCGGATCCGCCAAGACCGACCTCGCCATCACGGTCGATGACGACGGCGGGCCGCTGGGACTCCAGCTGACCTACAACACCGATCTCTTCCAACCGGCGAGCATCGAGCGCATGGCGGAGCACCTGGTCGAGCTGCTCGAGAGCGCGACCCGTGAACCGGCCACGCCCGTCTCGTTGCTCGAGATGATCGGCGAGCGTGAGCGGCTGCGGCTCCTGGTGGACTGG
>JAUIEE010000524.1 GCA_030428965.1 bacterium
CCAGGTCGGGCGGCCGCATCCCCTGGGGTGCGGCCTTCGCCTTAAGTCTTTGGAAGGGCCACGTCGAAGAGTCGGCCGAGGTCGTACCGGAAAGGGTTTCTCCGAACGGCCTGCGGCATGCCTGCAGACGACGACACAACGAAGACGTTCGGGTTCACGTGTTCCCCGGAGGACCGCCCGTGAGCTGGGTCGTCCTGGCGACCATCGTCGTGCTCCTGGGAGTTGCGCTTCTGGCCGCGATGTCCAGGCGCAACGAACTGGCCCGCATGGGGGCCAGTGTGCGGACCCGGGAACAGGCCGTGGAACAGGGCAGCGACAAGGCCCAGCTGCAGTACCCCGTGGTGGACCTGTCCCGTTGCCTGGGTTGCGCTACCTGCGTCGCGGCCTGCCCCGAGGACGGTGTGCTGGAGCTCGTGCACGGACAGGCCATGGTCGTGCGCGGTGCCCGCTGCATGGGCGTGTCCTCCTGCGAGCGCGAGTGTCCCGTCGGGGCGATCACGATCACCCTGGGAGACGTGTCCGAACGGAAGGACATCCCTGCCCTCACCGACGAGCTCGAATCCGTCGGGGCGCCGGGGCTCTTCCTGGCCGGAGAGGTCACGGCCCACGCCTTGATCAAGACGGCCATGGATCACGGCCGGGCGGTCGGGAACGAGGTGGCGCGTCGTGTGCAAGGAGAAGAGCCCGAAGAGGGCGTGCTGGATCTGTGCGTGGTCGGGGCCGGTCCCGCGGGGCTCTCCTGCTCCCTCGAGGCCAAGCGACACGGACTCTCGTTCGTGACCCTCGACCAGGAGCACCGGGTCGGGGGCACCGTGGCCAAGTACCCGCGTCGCAAGCTCGTCATGACCCAGCCTGTGGATATCCCCATCTACGGGCACTTCAAGCAGCGCTCCTACTCCAAGGAGGAGCTGATGGAGCTGTGGGAGAGCCTGGCGGAGCGCGAACAGCTCCCCCTTCACGGTGGCCAGGTCTTCCAGGGCCTGGAGCGCGACGAGGACGGCATCTTCAACATCCAGACCCAGAGCCGGTCCTACCGCGCCCGCAACGTGTGTCTCGCCCTCGGCCGACGGGGTACTCCCCGCAAGCTCGGGGTGCCCGGGGAAGAGCTCTCCAAGGTGGCCTACAGCCTGATCGATGCCCACTCCTACCAGGGAAGACGTCTCCTGGTGGTCGGGGGGGGCGACAGCGCGGTGGAGGCTGCTCTGGCGCTCGCGGAGCAACCCGGCAACGAGGTCACGCTCTCCTACCGCAAGCAGCACTTCCTGCGGATCCGATCCAGGAACGCACAGCGCTTGCAGGAGGCCTCCCAGTCGGGCCAGCTGCGGGTGATCACGAACAGTCAGGTGCTCGCCATCACGCCGAGCGAGGTTCAGCTCGACGTCCAAGGAGACTACGGACCGGGCGCCCTGCGCCTTCCCAACGACGAGGTCTTTGTGATGATCGGAGGCACGCCGCCGTTCGAGCTCTTGGAGGCGGCCGGAGTCTCGTTCGATCCGAAGAACGAGCCCGTCGAGGAGATCGGAGAAGAGGGCACCGGCCTCGTGCGCGCGCTGACCCTGGGCCTTGGACTGGCCTTGATGGCCTTGGTCTTTGCCCTCTGGCACCGGGACTACTACGCGCTAGCGCTGCACGAGAAGCCGGCACATCCCAAGCACATGCTGCTGCGCCCGGGCCAATCCGTCGGCCTGGGACTGGGGATCGCGGCGACGGTCCTGATCGGACTGAACCTCCTGTACCTCGTGCGGCGATCCCCCCGCATGGGCCTGCATCTGGGGTCGCTCCAAGCGTGGATGACGGGGCACGTGGCCACGGGCATCCTGGCCTTTCTGTGCGCCATGCTGCACGCGGCCATGGAGCCCAAGGCGACCGTGGGGGGCTACGCCTTCTGGGCGATGGCGGCCCTGCTCGTGACCGGCGCGGTGGGGCGCTACTTCTATTCCTACGTCCCACGGGCGGCCAATGGCCGTGAGCTCGAGCTGGCCGAGTTCAAGTCCAAGCTGGGACGCATCTCGGAGGAATGGGACCAGGGACAGCAGCAGTTCAAGGACCAGGTGCGCAGTCGGGTGACCGAGCTGATCGATCGT
Organism: bacterium; assembly: GCA_030428965.1. Lineage (GTDB taxonomy): Bacteria > Planctomycetota > UBA1135 > UBA1135 > JAUIEE01. Next base: position 2,085 of record JAUIEE010000524.1, read on the forward strand.
CGCCGCTGGAAGGGGTCTTTCCTGGGGCGGGTCGTTTCCCTGGTCGGAATGCAGATCGAGATGCGGTCCTTGTTGAGGAGCCTCAGCCAACAGGGTGCCCAGCAGGGGGTCACCGAGTTCCACGTGAGGGAGAGCCTGCGGGTGGCCAAGCGAGCCTTCCGCGCGACGGTCATGGCTGCCCACTTCGAGGACCTGCGTGCCCTGCTCAACACCTGGCGCTACCTGCACCGCTGGGGTTCGGCCCTGTTGATCCTGCTCGTCCTGGTGCACGTCGTGTACGCCCTGACGTACGGGGCCTTCTTCTTTGGGAGGTCCGGCCCGTGACGGTCAAGAGCCCGAGGTTCTGGATCGCGATCGTGTCCGGAGTGGCCGTGACCCTGCTCACGGTCGCTCTGGTGGACATGGGCCGCACGTCACCCGGTCCGCTGGCCGAGGTGCACCAGCGGATCCCCGAGCTGGCCGGAAAGGGCGGCTGCAGCGACTGCCACGGTGGGTGGCGGGAGACCATGGCCGAGGCCTGCCTCACCTGCCACGAGCCGATCCAGAGTCAACTGGACTTCTCCGATGGTCTGCACGGAGCCATCGACGAGAACCGCCAGACCCAGTGTGCCCTGTGTCACAGCGATCACCACGGTGTCGGCTTCGCCATCGTCAACCGTCAGAGCTTTGCTCAGCTGGGCTTCGATGGACGCGAGCAGTTCGACCATGCTCTGGTCGGCTTCGACATGGGCGGGGCCCACCTGGAGCTGGACTGCAGCGAGTGTCACGAGAATGCGGACGTGGGCGTCCTCGACGAGGGCACGGTGCGTTTCATGGGGCTGAACCAGGATTGCGCCTCCTGCCACGAAGACTCGCACGAGGGCCGGATGGTCATCTCCTGCAACCGCTGCCACGGGCAGGAGAGCTTCGACG
>JAUIEE010000041.1 GCA_030428965.1 bacterium
TTCCACTCGATGACCTCCTCGTCGCCCAGGACCCAGCGGGAGGGCATCTGGAGATCGATCAGCTCCTGGGGTCGCCCCAGGCCGGTGTCGTCCATCACCTCGCGCCGGATGGCCGACTCGAGCTTCTCCCCGAATCCGATCGGACCGTGGAGCGGCGTCCACAGGCCCTCGAGCCCCTGGGCGCTCTTCAGGAGGAGGTAGTTCGGTTTGCCGCCGTCGTAGCGAAAGACGAAGACCCGGATGCGGTGGGACAGGTCGGACATGTCAGGGAACTCCCGCACCCTTTATCGGACCTTGCAAGGCACGGAATGTCGGAATTCTCTACTGCCCGCTCTCATCGATGGGGGAATCTTCTTCGGGCAAGAGCCAGCGCAAGTCCCTGGGGCGCAGCCCGGGCTGGTCGAAGGCGAGCCTGAGCGTCTGCAGCAGAGCCGACTGGGCGCCGACATGGGGCACGCGCTCCTTCTCGAGGGCCAAGAGCTCGAGGTAGCCGACGAAGCCGATGCCGTAGAGAGGGTCGCGCATGGCGGAAAGAACTTCGACACGCGAGCTGGCGAGGCCCAGCCCGCTGCGCCGGGCGAAGATTCCGACCGAGGGGTCGAGCTCGGCCTTCTCCGTGTGCAGCTCGAGCGCGCACAGAAAGCGTGCGCCTTCGATCAGCTGCATGCGGACGAGCTCGGCCGCGAGCTCTTCGTTCTCCGCGGGGGCGTCTTCGATCCAGTCCGCGCGCTGGACTGCATCCAGGAGGTAGAGCTGGGCTCCGATCAGAGAGGCCTGGTTGCGCAGGAAGCGATCGCCGGGGAAGCCCGCGCGTGCCGTGCTCTCGAGTCGCATGGCCCCCGCCAGGCCGTAGCGCAGGGCCAGAGCCTCCTGGAAAGCGGGACGCAGGAGAGCCCGGCGCTCCTGCGCGATCTCCCGGGGCATCGTCAGGCCTTCCAGCTCGAGCAGGAGGTTTCCTTCGCCCTCCTTGGTCAAGAAGAGCTGCGCCAAGCCGTCGGGTTCCGAGAGTGAAGAGACGAACTGTGGCTCGAGGTCCGTCAGGCCCTCGGGCAGCGACTTGAGCAGGCCGGCTTCCTCGAGCTTGCGATTGAAGTTGCGGGACTCGACCCGCATGCGGGTCGCGACGAGGGCCGGATCCCAGGGCTCGCTGTCTCCCGCGTCGATCTGCTTGCGCTCGCCGATGTTCCGTTCGAGTTCGGCGAGCTTGCGCAGGGCCTGGAAGCGCAGGTCGTCCGCGGAGAGCGTGCTGCCGGTCAGGGACTGCACCGCCTCCGGCCAGCTCTGGGGGCCGAGGATGCGCATGGGGCTGGCCGCGGCCAGGCTGCGCTCGCGCACCCAGCCCGAGAAGTTGCGCAGGGCGCGCACCGCCTGGCGCCGGCTGGCGTCGAACAGGGCCTGCAGCTCGGGCTCCCAGTCCGCCACGCGCAGGGTGATCGGGAGCTCCACGTTGATGTGGTCGGCCAGGGCCATGGAGCGGACGGCGGCCTTCTCCGAGTAGATCCGTATGGGGGCGACGAGTCCCCGCTGGGCCTGCTTGAGGAACTCGGGGATCTCCTGCAGCAGACGCTGGATGTGTCGCTGGGAGAGCTCGTCCTCTCCTCCGAGGCTGACGAGCAGGAAGATCTCGGTTTCGATCCGATCGAGGTAGGCCAGCGGATCCCAGCGATCGGGCGCGTGGGAGAGCGACAGGAGCCACTCGGCTCGGGTCCAGCCGCTCCAGGCCTCCAGCTGGGCGCGCCGGGCGGGGGGTAGCTGCTCCTCGGGGATCTCGACGAACGCCCGGTGACTCTCTTCCAGCAGATCGGCCCACCAGCTCGTGGCCAGGGGACCGAAGCGGCCCAGTCCGAGGGGACGCTCGGGAAAGCCTGCCAACAGTCGCAGCCAGGGCCGGCGCTCCTGCACCCCCAGGACCAGGGTCTTCTCCAGCTCCCGAAGGTGGGCCACCGGATCGGGGTTCTGGGCCTGGGGGGAGGCCGGCTGGGTCCAGGACCCGCCGGGAGCTGCCCACGGAGCGGTGCCGAGGGCTGCGACCAGAAGAAGGGAGATCACGGTCCTAAGATAGACGAAGAGGTGCACGAGCCTGCCCATCGCATCGTCCAGCGTGTCCCACACCTTTAAGTCGGCTGAGGGGGAATCCAACCCGCAATTGGAACAGGTCCTGGCGCGCCTGGACTCGTTCGTGGACTGGGAAAAGCGCGACCGGGGACTCCCCGGCCGCAAGATGCGGGTCGACCTCGAGCCAGCCCGGGACCTGTGGGAGCGTCTGGGACGGCCGGCCGCGGACAGGACCTGGGTGCACGTGGCCGGCACGAAGGGCAAGGGATCGGTGTCGTCCCTGGTGGCCTCCGGCCTGCGTTCGGCGGGCCTGAGGACCGGCCTCTACGCCTCGCCCCACGTGGAGTCCATCCGCGAACGCATCCGCATCGGAGAAGACTGGATCGAGCCCGAAGGGTTGCGGACCGGCCTCGAAGCGGTCCTCGAGGCCCGGGAGGCGGCCCTCGGCTCCGGCACTCCCGGAGCCGGGTCGACCTGGTTCGATGTGCTCACCGTGGCCGCCTTCCAGGCCTTCGAGGCGGCTTCCCTCGACGCTTGCGTGGTCGAGTGCGGGCTCGGGGGCAGGCTGGATTCGACGAACATCGTCACCCCGCGCGTGGCGGTCCTGACCACGATCGCACTCGAGCACACCGCCATCCTGGGCTCGACCCGGGAAGCGATCGCCCGGGAGAAGGCGGGCATCATCAAGCCCGGCCTGCAGGTGGTGAGCGGCCTGGGAGGGGACCCGGAGGTCTCCGGGGTCCTGGCCGAGGTTTGTCGGGAACAGGGTGCCGAGCTGCACGAGCGCACCCACCGCCCCGGCGCCTCGATCGAGGAGCGCAACCGGGACCTGGCCGGGGACGTGCTCGACGTGCTGGGGCGAGATCACCCGGGCCTGGGACGGGGCCTCCTGGACGAGGAGACCTGCCGTCGGGCACGACTCCCCGGGCGCTGCGAGCTCCGCCGGGACGGCTCGGTCCCGGTGCTCCTGGACGGTGCCCACGTGCCCGCAAGCCTCGAGCTCCTCCTACAGGACCTCGAAGGTGACCCCGGGTTGACGGGACCGACCCAGGTCATCCTGGCCCTCGGGCGCGACAAGGACGCCGAGGGCCTGCTCAAGGTCCTGAGGGGCCGGGCCGATAGGGTGCTCTGCACGTCACCGGGGCCCGGCCCCTACGCGGATCCGCAGGACCTCCTGCGACTCGCGGAGAGGGCGGGGATAGCGGCCGAAACAGCCGCAGACCCCGGGGCGGCCTACGACAACGCGTTGCGCCGGGCCTCGACGGGGGGCTGGATCCTGATCACCGGATCCCTCCACCTGGTCGGCGCCCTGCGTCCCCGAATCCCACGCAATCAGGGAAGCACCGCATGCTGACCATCGTCTCGGACCTGTTCTTGACCGACTCCTTCCTCATCAAGGGGCAGGTGGAGAACAAGCATGCCCGCTTGAGCCAGCTCCTCGACGGCCACCGCAAGGTCTTCCTCAAGGTGCGCGACGCAACCTTGGTCGATCTCTTCAGCCGGGACCGGATCCAGACGCCGCTCTTGCACGTCAACCTGAACCAGATCCTCCTGGCCCACGAGCTGATCGAGACCGCCGGCGACCCCACCGCGCGCCTCCTGAGCACGGACACCGAGCTCCAGCGCGTGCGCACCTTCTACACAGGCAACCTCAACGTGGAGATCGCCGGCGACGTCCGGCCCGGGGCCTACGAGATGGACGACCCGACCAAGCGCTTCTTCGTGATGCGCAAGCCCGAGGTGCGTGGCATGGACTTCTCCGGGGACAACGACCTTGAGCTCCTCAAGGACCTGCCCTACGCCATCCTCAACAAGGGCCGGCTCTCCTACGTGTACGACTTCAACGACTGGCAGCCCTAGGGCGACTCTCGTCCTAAGATGGAGCCATGACCCAGGTCACGGCTCCCCCTGACACCTCGCCCCGGCGTCGTTCGGCTGAACACTGGGTCCTTCTGGCCCTGGCCCTGGTGGCTCCCATCGCGCTCTTCGTGCTCGGGGCGTGGCTGGAACCCGATCCCCGCGGCTTCGGCACCCACGAGAAGCTCGGCATGCGCCCCTGCCTGCCCCTCGCCCTGTGGGGGGTGCCCTGTCCTGGCTGCGGCGTGACGACCTCGGTCACCCTGGCCGCTCAGGGCGACTGGCAGGCCTCGATCGTGAACCAGCCCTTCGGGTTCTTCGTGGCGTTCCTGATCGTGTTCGTCGCCGCCTGGGCCCCGATCACCCACCTGCGCGGACGTGACCTGTGGGAGGAGGTGCAGCACTGGGTCTTCAGCCGCTTCGGGCTGTTCCTGATCGTGTTCTGCGCCCTGGCCTGGATCTACAAGATCTGGCACGTGCGGTCGGGGAGCTAAGGTCCTTCCTTTCCGTGGCGTCGCTGCTCGAGCAGCGCGCGAACGAGTCCGAGGCGAGAGCGGTAGGCTCTCGTTGCTCCTCTTCGGCCGCACTCAATCGGAGGGGTCTTCCCGGTTCAGATTGCGACCCGGGAGAGCGCCTTTCCGCCGCCGGAGGGCTGTTGCCGGCCGATCGTGCCCACAAGTGGGGTCCGCGACGAGAGCTGGGTCACCTGCCTCCGCTCGCGCTTGATCCGTGAGACCGAGGGGCGGTCTAATCGTAAGGGGTGGGCCGTGACCAGTGCTCGAGCGTCGCGGCGAGCACTGTGTCCTTGTGAATCGCGTTCTGCGCATCCGTTAGGAAAACCCATGTCTAAGACCGTGTTGTTTATCGACGATGATGAGGCCTTCCACATGATCGTGCGCCGGGTTTGCAGGAGAATCCCCGCGGTAGGGGCTGTCCTGGAAGCCAAGAACGGTGCCGAGGCGTTGGAGATGCTCGGTGGTGCAGCGCGGGGCGGAGGGGAGCTCCCGGATCTGGCCTTCGTGGATATCAATATGCCGGTTCTCGATGGCTTCGGCTTCCTGGAAGGGCTCCAGGAATTGATAAGAGAGTTCCCTTCCGTCTCGAAGGTCAAACCGGTCGTCATGATGTCGTCTTCTTCTCAAACAAGAGACCAGGAGAGGGCTCGGGAGCTAGGGGCCGACGAGTATATCGAGAAGGGGATGTCCCTTGCCGAGATCGCTGAATCGATCGGCCGGGTGATGTCTTGAATATCCCCTATCAGGTGATCTTCGAGCGGAGCCCCGTTGCCAAGCTCCTCGTCGACAAAGAGGGCATCATTCAGGTCGCCAACGAAGAGGCTGGGAAGCTATTCGGTTACGACTGCTCTGAACTCATTGGCAACTCCATCGAGATGCTCGTGCCCGAGAAGCAACGGGCCAATCATCCGGCCCTTGTGGCAGGTTACACACGGCAGCCGGTCCCCAAGCTGATGGGCCAGGGGCGCGATCTGTTCGGTGTCAGGAGGGACGGCTCGCTGGTCCCCATCGAAGTTGGGTTGAATCCCATCGATCTGGGCGGCGAGGCTCTGTTCATGGCGTGCGTGATCGACATCTCCGAGCGCAAGCGTGCCGATGAGAAGTTTCGGGCTGTTGTGGAGTTCGCGCCGAATGGGATCTTGATGATCAACTCGGACCGCGAGATCGTGCTCTGCAACAAGCAGATCGAAGAGATCTTCGGCTATTCGCAAGGTGAGCTTCACGGTAACCCGATCGAGATGCTGGTTCCGGACGACTTCAAGGCTCCTCATCCGAAGTTCGTCCAGTCCTTCTTCGATGCGCCGGAGACGCGAGCCATGGGGATTGGCAGGGAACTGTTTGGTCGACACAAGTCGGGCAAGCTCGTTCCCGTAGAGGTCGGGCTGCGTCCTTTCTTTGGCGCCCAGGGGCTCTGCGTTATCTGCTCTGTCGTCGACATCTCGTATCGACGGGAGGCCGAAGCGGAGATTCAGCGCAAGACGGAAGAGATCGAGGAATTCTCCTATCGGACTTCTCACGACTTGCGCTCACCACTCAAGTCCATCTCCGCCCTGGCGGAGTGTGTCCTTGCGGACCTGGAGGAGGGTGAGGTTCCCCAGGCCGTTCACGGAGCCGAGGAAATCCAGCACCTGTCGTCGAGGCTGCTCCAGTTGACCGAGGACATCCTGACCCTGACGAAGGTAGATGCTGACGCCGGCGAGCTTCGAGAGTTCGATTTCGATGAGTGGCAAACGACGACCCAGGAAAAGTTTCGAGCCGACCTGGAGGAAGCCGACGCCAGGATCGAGTTTCAGTGCTTTCACAAGTGCCCACTCGTGATCCAAGCGGGACGGTTGATCCATGTCGTCGACAACCTCATTGGCAACGCGATCAAGTACCGAAACCCCAAGAGAAAGTGCTCTGTTTGGGTGCGCACCTTCAGTCAGCCTGGCATGCAAGGTAGCGGGGGAAGGTTCTTCGTTCAGGTCGAAGACAACGGCGTCGGGATTCCTGCAAGCAAGCAACCGGAGGTCTTCCGGATGTTCCAGCGCTTTCACGGCAATCAGATCCAGGGCAGCGGTCTGGGCCTGTACATCGTCAAGAAGCAGATCGCGAAGCTGGATGGTCAGATCACCTTCGAGAGCAGCGAGAGCGGCACCGTATTCACGGTGGACCTGCCCCTCGTAGCTAGCGAGCCACTTTCAAACCAAACGGGTCGTTGACAGCCCTGAGTTCGAATCGACGTGCGGCAAAGAGCCTCGGTCGCGCGGATGTCGACGACGTGGCCTGTTGGTCTTGGAGAGACCTGGGTGTGGCGATCCGCTGAGCTAGCCAAGGCTCGGGTTGGGCTTCGCCTGGCTTGGCCATGTTGACACTGGTCCGGCGGGGGGGGGTGCGCATGCGGCGCATGGCTGCTAAATGGCCGCCAGCCGCGGATCGAGAGCCGTCGCGGAGGAAGGCCGTTCTTGGCGAAGGGGGCGAACACGGGTGCTAAGCGTCGTGCCGCTCGGCCGTGTGGGCAGCCAGCTGGTTGAGAGAGGGGCGCTCTTGGTGATCGTAAGTGAGCGATGCGGGGCGAATTCGGGTCAATTGGGCTCATTTGTGAGCGTCTCGGGCGGCGAAATAGGCCCTCAGGACAAGCCCCGAGAGAGAAAGGCTCATTCTCAATCATTTGTGATTGTTCTTGGCTGGAATTGGCAATGATCCGATCATAAATGATCGCATGAAGATCGATCCCATGACCCCGGACGGGGCGATTCTGGCGGAGCTCGGTCGGCGCTTGCAGCAGCTGCGGAAGCTCGAGGGCTGGACTCAACAGGAGCTTGCTACCGAGGCTGGGATCGGTGTGGCGACCCTGCGTCGAATCGAGGACGGCAGCGACAGCCAGCTGGGCTCGTGGCTCAAGATTCTCAAGGCGCTCGGGCGGGCGCCGACGATCGACGGACTCCTGCCGGAGGACTTTCCTTCGCCCATGGAGGCGGCGCTCGGGGACAAGGCCCGGGGCAAGCGGCGTGGCCGTGGGGACAGGAGCGACTCCAGGAAGCCGTTCCGCTGGGGGGACGGCGGAGCATGAGCGACGCAACCGTGTGGCTGTGGGGGACGTCGATCGGGTACGTGTCGATGGACCCGGGCGAGCGTTTCGCGCGCTTCGAGTACGACCCCGACTTTGCCGCGTCGGGGATCGAGCTGGCTCCCTTGAGGATGCCCCTCGAGGGAAAGCGCATCTATCAGTTCCAGGACCTGCACCCGCGTTCGTTCCACGGGCTGCCGGGTCTCTTGGCCGATAGCCTGCCCGACAAGTACGGCAACAAGCTCATCGACGTCTGGCTCGCGCGCACTGGTCGGCGTCGGGAGGACTTCAACGCGGTCGATCGGCTGTGCTACACCGGTGCACGCGGGATGGGGGCGCTCGAGTTCGAGCCGTCGATCGGTATGGAGCCGGATAGGGATCGGGAGCTCGAGGTCCGGGATCTCGTCGAGCTGGCCTCGCTGGCCTTCGCCGACAAGCAGACGCTGAAGACCCGCCTGAATGAAGAGTCGGGGGACGAAGCGCTGCTCGACATCCTGCGCGTCGGGACCTCAGCGGGCGGCGCACGGGCCAAGGCGGTGATCGCCTTCCATCCAGGGACGAAGGAAGTTCGTTCCGGTCAGCTGGAGTTGCCGGAGGGATTCGAGCACTGGCTGATCAAGTTCGACGGCGTGGAGTTCAACGGGGACTGGGGCGTCGCGGACCCATCGGGCTACGGCCTCCTGGAGTACAGCTACTCCCAGGTGGCCTGCGAATGCGGGATCGACATGATGGACTGCGCGATCCTGGAGGAGAACGGCCGCAGCCACTTCATGACGCGGCGCTTCGACCGCGGCCCGCGCGGCGAAAAGCGCTTCGTTCAGACCTTTGCGGCCCTCGCCCACTACGACTACTACGAGAGCGGGTACCACTCCTACGAGCAGCTCCTCATGGCGATGAAGGAGCTGCGCCTAGGAAAGGCGAGCCTCGAGGAGCAGTTTCGGCGGGCCGTGTTCAACGTCGTGGGCTGCAACCAGGACGACCACGTCAAGAACTTCGGATTCACGATGGATCGAGACGGTGTCTGGGGGCTGGCGCCGGCCTACGACCTCTGTCATTCCGAGGGCAGTGGCTTCACCCGCAATCATCAGCTGAGCCTCAACGGCAAGACCAACGACTTCGACCGGGACGACTTGAAATCGCTAGCGAGGTACGCGGGTCTGCCGCGGGGAAGGGAGGGCTCGATTCTCGACGAAGTCCTCCAGGCGTTCGGGGCTTGGCCTGAACGCGCAGAGGCCCTGGGTGTTCCCGAACCTCTCATCGAGCATGTCTTGCGCACGCGGCGCATGAGCTGGTGAGGAGTGCGACGCTCTATCCCGGCGGCGGTTCCACCGGACTGTCGTCCTCGGGCGGAGGCTCCAGCTCGTCGAGGATCTCGACGTAGCTCGCGTAGCGTGTCGGCGCCAGCTCCCCGGATTCCACGGCGTCGAAGATGGCGCAGTCGGGTTCGTGGTCGTGGGAGCAGTCGGGGAAGCGGCAGTTCTTGGCGAAGGGGCCGAACTCGGGGTAGGCGTCGCGTAGCTCGGCCTTGTTGACGCCGGCCAGGCGGAAGACGCGGATGCCGGGTGTGTCGATGATCCAGCCGTCCACGGCTTCGATGCGGTGCATCTGGGAGTAGCTCGTGGTGTGCTTGCCCTGCTTCCAGTACTTGCTGACCTTCTTGGTCTTGAGCTCGAGGCCGGGCTGGATGGCGTTGATCAGGGTCGACTTGCCGGCGCCCGAGGCGCCGTAGAGCACGGACACCTTGCCGCGCAGGAGCTCGGCCAGCTCGTCGACGCCGGTGCCCTCGGTGGCGGAGGTCTGCAGGACCGGGATGCCGGCGGCTTCGTAGGTGGCGCGGATCGCCTCGGCTTCCCCGTCGGTGTCGAGGTCGGACTTGTTCAGGATCAGGCGGGCGGGGACCTCGTAGTACTCGCAGGCCGCGAAGATGCGGTCGGTGCGGTTCGAGGAGAAGCGCGGGGTGTGCAGGGAGCCGACCACGAAGAGCTGATCCACATTGGCGAACAGGATCTGTTCGCGTGGATCGTGGGAGGAGGCGACCCGGGGCAGGTAGTTCTCGCGGGGCAGGACTTCCTCGAGGTGAGGCGGATCCCCGTCGAAGCTCACGCGCACGAAGTCGCCCACGGCGGTGGGGTTCTTCTGGTCGGCGCTCAGCTCGTCGAACAGCTTGCCCCGGGGAACGAAGGGGCGTACCTCTCCGTCCACCAGGACGTGGACGACCTTGGCATCGCCGCGCACGACGCGCCCGGTCTTGTGGGCGGTCACCGGCGGCACCTGGAAGGGTCCATCACAGCTCGACGCGACGCAGGCAGTAGGCGTTGGGACTCTGGCAGACCTGGGCGACCTTGGCCGGGTCGCGCCACCAGTCCTCGTCCACCGAGACCGAGCGGCCGGTGAGCGGCGCGCTCTCGTCCGAGGCCAGCCACAGGGCGAGCTCGGCGGCGTCTTCGGGGGAGTGGTTCGTGGCGCGCGCGGGGTGAGGCCGGCCGGTGCGCGCTTCCTCGGCCTCGATCTCGCGCAGGCGATCGGCGGACCAGGTTTGGCCGGGCTGCAGGCAGTTGACGCGGATGCCGGTGTTCAGGAGCTCGACGGCGAGCTGATCGGTCAGGCGGCAGATGCCGGCCTTGGCCGTGGCGTAGGCGGTGGCCGTCGTCTCGAGCAGAGGGAACCAGCCGCCGCCGCCGGTGCAGGTCAGGATGTTGCCCGCGTTCCTGGCGCGCATGGCCGGCAGCACCGAGCGGATGCACAGGAAGGTGCCGACCAGGTTGATGCGGATGACGTGCTCCCACCACTCGGGATCGATCTGGTCGATGGGCTCGTAGCCGCCGCCCCCGCCCGCGATGGCGGCCAGGTGCGTGACGTCGCCGAAGCGCTCGCTGGTCCTGGCGACCAGGCGTTCGACGTCCTCGCGTCGGGTGACGTCGGCCGGGACGGCCAGGCCCTCTCCTCCTGCTCGCTCGATCTCGGCCAGGGTCTCGAGCAGGGGCTCCTCGCGCCGCCCGCAGATGGCGACGCGCGAACCTTCGGCGGCGAAGCGCAGGGCGATCGAGCGCCCGATGTTCCAACCTCCACCGGTGACGAGAGCCACCTGTCCGTCGAGCTGGCCCAACGGCTACGCCATCCCTCTAGCTCTCGGAGCCCTCGTGGCCGTTGCCGTCGGACTGCACGGGCGTGGCCCCTTCGCGGGCAGCCGACTCCATCCACTCGCGGCGGATCTTGGCCCGGTGGCTGAAGGAGGCCTTGACGTCCGGTCGCCCCATGTTCGCCACGGTGCAGTTGGCGCACACGTCGCGGTGCTCCATGGCCAGGTGTTCGTGGCGTAGCTTGCGGAAGGCCTCTCCGGTCCAGATCTCGCGGAAGTCCTGGGTCTTGAAGTCGCCGAAGGTGGAGAACTCGAACCAGGATCCGCAGGGGAAGACCGTGCCGTCGGGGTTCACGTGGATGTAGAACCACGGGAAGTAACAGCGCCGGTGGTGGTGCTCCTTCTCCGGGACGGCCAGCAAGAACTCCCTGTTCTTGTGGTTCATGTACTCGGCCACCGAGAAGGTCTCGCCGGCGGGGACGTCACCCTCGCCCATGGCGCTGCCGCCGCTCTCGTCGGCCCGGGCCGCGTCCGTGATCTCGTCTCCGTCGCCGCCGAAGTTCTCGGGGAAGGGCAGCGGAAAGGTGCCCAGGATGCCCAGCTCGTCGCACAGCTCCTTGCACTCGGCCAGGATGTCGTTCGAGAGCTTGGGCTCGTTGATCAGGGTCTCGTCCTCGATCCCCAGTCCGCCGATGACGCCCATGTGGACGAAGTTCATCTGCTGCACGCCCTTCTGGCCCATGATGCGCACCAGCTCGGGCATCTCCCGGATCGTGCGCCGCATCAGGACGGTGGTCGCGCTCAGGACCGGATACTGCGAGCCGCGCTCTTTCTTGATCTTGTTCACCGAATCGAAGCGCGACATCATCTTGTCCCACTTCATCGGCTTGCGGATCGACTCGAAGGTCTCCTTCTTTCCGCCGTCGATGGAGATCGTCAGCAAGGGCATCTGCACGTCGATGACCTTGTTGATGATCCTCGGCGTGAGGTTGATGGCGTTCGTGGAGAAGTGGAACGAGGGCACGTCGTACTCGCGGCACAGCTCGAGGGCCCGGGGCAGGTCCGGGGCGAGCAGCGGCTCGGCGCTCGAGGAGAGCACGACGTCGTGGGCGCGCGGGAACAGGTCCGCGGCCACCTTCTCCAGGAGATCCTTGCCCATCGTGATCGGGTTCTCCTGGAACTCCGGATGGGCGAAATGGCACATGACGCAGCGCAGCTGGCAGCGTCCGACCATGTCGATCTTGACTCGAAGAAAGCGCTTGGTTCGTAGGACGGGCATGTGGGGGGCGTTGGGGAGCCGTTGAATTCTACGCGCTCGGGCGACAGCTGGCCATCCGGGCAGGCTCGATGGGCCCTCTTCCTGTCCCCGGCGCTATGCTCCTCGGGCCTCGGCTCCGAACTCTTTTCCAGAACCCGAAAGTGGAACCCATTCGCTCGACCCAGAACGCCCTGGTCCGAACCGTCCGCGCCGTCCTGGCGGGGAGGGAGGCCGGGCTCGCCCTCTTGGAGGGAGATCGCCTGCTGGACGAGGCCCTCGCCCAGGGCCTGCGGCCGCGCGCGGTGCTGGTCTCCGAGGAGCGAGAAGAGCGGCTGGCCGAGCTCGTCGCGGCCGGGGTCGAGGCCCGGGCCGTCGAAAACTCCCTCCTGGCGCGCCTGTCCTCCCACGAGAGTTCCCAGGGAATCCTGACCCTGATCGAGCCTCCCCCGTTTCGGCGCCTGGAGGAGTTCCCGAGCTCTCCGGCCTCCCTCGTGCTCGTGATCGCGGGCATCCAGGACCCCGGCAACCTGGGCGGCCTCGCCCGGTCGGCCGAGGCCGCCGGGGTCCAGGCCATGCTCCTGGACCGGCGCGGCTCGAGCCCGTGGAACCCCAAGGCCCTGCGGGGCTCCATGGGGAGCCTGCTGCGGCTGCCCGTCGTCCCCTACGACGATCCCTCGTCCCTCTCCGCGCGGCTCGCTTCCGGAGGTTGGCGCCAGGTCCTGGCCCGGACCCGCGGCGCGCCTGCCCACACGTCCTTCGACTGGGACGGGCCGATCGCCCTGTGGGTGACCGACGAGAAGGGCCGCATCCTGGGCGAGGCGCCCGGCTTGAGCGACGCCTTCTCGGCCACCAGCATCCCCATGGCTCCCGGCGTGGAGTCGCTCAACGTCATGGTGGCCGCTTCGATCTTGCTCTTCGCCGCTGGACGAACCCAGGAGCGCGACCTGTGACCCCCGGCCTCTTCGACGAACCTGAGCGCGAGCCCGGTCCCGAGGACCTGCCCGCCGACGCCCCCCTGGCCGAGCGCATGCGTCCCCAGGGCGTGCACGAGTTCCGCGGCCAGGAGCACCTGGTCGGGTCCGGCCGCATCCTGGCCCAGGCCCTGACCGGGGAGCTGCGCCAGAGCCTGATCCTGTGGGGACCTCCGGGGGTCGGCAAGACCACCCTGGGGCGCCTGATCGCCCGCCACACCGACATGCGCTTCGTGCCGTTCTCGGCGGTCCTGTCGGGCATCAAGGAGATCCGCCAGGTCATGGCGGAGTCGGCCGAGGAGCGCGCGCGGACCGGTCGGCGCACCCTGCTCTTCGTGGACGAGATCCACCGCTTCAACAAGGCCCAGCAGGACGCCTTCCTGCCCTTCGTCGAACGCGGAGACATCCTGCTCATCGGCGCCACGACCGAGAACCCCTCCTTCGAGGTCGTCGGTCCGCTGCTCTCCCGGGCGCGTACGGTCCAGCTCAAGCCCCTGACCCCCGAGGACCTGCGCTCGATCCTGCGCCGTGCCCTGACCGACGAGCGCGGGCTGGGGGAGAGCGTTGCCGCCACGGACGAGGTGGTCGATCGCATCGCCCAGGCGGCGGACGGGGATGCCCGGCGCGGACTGTCCCTGCTGGAGACGGCCGCTTCCCTGGCCAAGGGGGGTGAGATCACCGACGAGGTCCTGGCCGAAGCGCTGCAGAAGAAGACGCTGCTCTACGACAAGGGCGGAGAGGAGCACTACAACCTCGTGTCGGCCCTGCACAAGAGCATCCGCAACAGCGACGCGGACGCCGCGTTGTACTGGCTCACGCGCATGCTCGCCGCCGGGGAGGATCGGGACTACCTGCTGCGACGCTTGATGCGCATGGCGCTCGAGGACATCGGCCTGGCGGATCCCCGGGCCCTGGGGGTGGTCGTGGATGCGGCCGCGGGCTGGCACCGGCTGGGCTCACCCGAGGGCGAGCTGGCCCTGGTGCAGGCGGCGGTCTACCTGGCCCGGGCTCCCAAGTCGAACGAGCTCTACCGGGCCTATGCCCAGGCGAGGGACGACGTCGAGCGCTCGGCGGCCGAGCCGGTGCCCCTGCACCTGCGCAACGCCTCGACGCGCCTGATGAAGGAGCTCGGCTACGGAAAGGGCTACCGCTACGCCCACGACGACCCTGCCGCGGCCGAGGAGATGCCCTGCCTGCCGCCCTCCCTCGAGGGTCGTCGCTACTTCGGCGACGACGGCGTCTAGTCGTCGACGGCTAGCCACGTCCACGGCGGGCGGCTTCGGGGCCGGCTGGAAGAGGTTTCCCGATCCAGTCCTCAACCCCTGGGGTGTTCGTGCCGATAGGCCCGGGGTCCCGTTTTGGCGCCCCAGGGCCCCATTCCCTCCGAGGAACCACGTGAAAAACGCCGCCGTCAGCCAGAAGAACATGCTTTTGGGAGAGTCCCTCCTGGAAGCGGGGAAGGTCACCCAGGAACAGCTCAACGAGGCTCTGCAGTACAAGCAGCGCTTTGGCGGGAAGCTCGGCCAGGCCCTGGTGGCCCTGGAGTTCGCCACCGAAGAGGACCTGATCGACGCCCTGCGCAAGCAGGGGAAGGTGCAGTGCATCAACCTCTCCAACTCGATGGTCAACACCGCGCTGGCCCTCGAGTTCGGCGAGAAGCGCTCGCGCCAGTTCCGCTCGGTCGTCGTCAACCGCATCGCCGGCTACACGACGGTCGCGATGGAGGATCCGTCCGACGTCTACGCCATCGACGAGATGAGCATGGTGCTCGGCTCGCGCATCCTCCCGGTCTACGCCGAGCCCTCCAAGATCGACGCGGCCATCGACTACGTCTTCTCGAACGAGATGGCGGCCAGCCACGGCCCCCGCCGCCACTCCATCGACCGCTTCGCGGTGGCCATGCGCGACGACGGCGACGGTACTCCGCGCTCGATTCCCATGCCCATTCGGGAGGACTCCGGTTCCCAGATCAAGCTGGACACGCCCCAGGGGCCTGACCCCCAGGAGCGCGAGCCCGACCTCGACCAGCCGGTCATCAACCTGGTGCGCAGCGTGCTCCAGGAGGCCTTCCTCCAGGGCGCGAGCGACATTCACCTCGAGCCCCGGGCGAACGACTTCCTGGTGCGCTTCCGCGTCGACGGCGGTCTCTACGACCGCGTGACCGTGCCGCGTGAATGGTCTCGGCAGATCCTGGCGCGCATCAAGGTGCTGGCCGGACTCGACATCGCCCAGCGCCGTCTGCCCCAGGACGGTCGCACCCAGTTCAGCTACAACGGCAAGCGCATCGACCTGCGCATCGCGACCACCCCCAGCCTGCACGGCGAGGGCGCGGTGCTTCGAATCCTGGACGGCGGCCGCGAGCTGCAGAGCCTGGCCGGGCTCGACCTCAGCCCCGATCAGCTCAAGACGCTGCAGCGCATCACCAGCTGCCGGGACGGTTTCTTCCTCGCCACCGGCCCGACCGGTAGCGGCAAGACGACCACGCTGTACGCGATCCTCCAGGAGCTCAACTCCCGCGACAAGAAGATCATCACCCTCGAGGATCCGGTCGAGAACGAGCTCGACGACGTGACCCAGATCAACGCCAACCCGAAGATCGGGTTGACCTTCGCCAAGGGTCTGCGCTCGATCCTGCGCCAGGATCCCGACATCGTCCTGGTGGGAGAGGTGCGCGACCAGGAGACGGCGGAGATCGCCGTGCAGGCTTCCCTGACCGGACACATGGTCCTCTCCACGCTCCACACGGTGGGTGCGATCGAGAGCATCACTCGTCTGCAGGACATGGGGATCGAGCCCTTCCTCCTGGCGGATACCCTGCGCGGTATCGTGGCCCAGCGCCTCCTGCGCCGCATCTGCAACGACTGCAAGCGCGAGAAGCCGGCAGACCCCGAGACCCTCAAACGCCTCGGCCTCGAGGGGGGTACCTTCTACGAGGGCGTGGGCTGCGAGTCGTGCCACGAGACCGGCCTCAAGGGTCGCATCGGAATCTACGAAATCCTGCAGCTCACCCCCGAGCTGTGCTCGATGGTCCAGCGCAACGTGCCGACCGACGAGCTGCACCGTGCGGCCATCGCCGCCGGCTTGGTCACACTCCGGGAAGACGGCCTGCGCAAGGCCAAGGCCGGACTCACCACACTCAACGAAGTCCTTTCCGCTACCACACGGGGCTGATTCACCATGAAGAACGTGTATCTGGTTCACGACCAGGAAGAGAGCCCGGCCGCCCGGCGCAACGTGCTCGAGATGGCCGGCTTTCAGGTCAGCCTCTTCAAGAGCGGACGCGAGCTGTTCCTCGCCCTGAAAGAGGGCGACCCGGACGTCGTGGTCATGGACGTGCTGATCGAGGGACGCAACGGCTTCGAGACCCTGCGAGAGCTCGATTCCCGCATGGACTCGCGCCGTTTCCCCGTCCTGGTCTGTGCCCGCATCTACACGGGCCACGTGTTCCGGGAAGAGGCCTTCCGCTCGGGCGCCCAGGACTTCCTGACCTTCCCGATGAACCTCAAGGACTTCGTCGAGAGCGTGAATTCCGCCATCACGGGCTGGCGCGAGCACCACAAAGCGGCCTAGGGGCTTACCGGGCGATCCCGGTAGTCCCTGCCTTTTCGGCGACTATTCCTCCCCCGGGGCGTCTCCAGCTGGAGAATCGCCCCCAGGAAGCAGGGGAGGCATGCAGCGTTCAGTCCATAGGTTCTCGCGGACCTCACCCGGGTCCACCGTATCCCGACCTTGGCCGGGCCCGTGCAGGGCGACGGCCTGCGCCCTTGTCCGTACGGCCTTCCGCCGGCGGGAGAGTTACGGATCTGTGCCGCCAGGGCGCTCGATGTCGGGGAAGTGGCGAGCGCGGCGTTCCCAAAGGCGGCTTTCCCTCGGAACCGGGGGCCGAGGGTCCCAGGATAGGGTCAGACTCGTTGCCCGGGTTCCGACGGCCAGGGAAGGCCCATGGCCGCGGTCGGACTTCCACGGTTAGCCGGGCTTCCCAGTTCGACGTCGTCGCTGTCCCCACACCAACACGTGCCCATGATTCCTAGAACGAACGCCCTCTGTCTCGGCCTCTCGCTCCTGACGGTCTCCGGGACGAGCTGGGGCCAAGACGCCGAGGAAAGCGTGGTCGCGATCTACGACCTGAGGCCGGTCAGTCCCGGCTTCGACGACGACAGCGAATGGGTTCACTCGCTGGTCCTGCCTCCGGCCGATCCCCACGGGCGCGAGGACTACCTGAAGATGGGGGAGTTGCACGACGCCGGGGAGTCCTCGGATCTGGTGGTCGACCTCGTCACCCAGGCCCTGGGGGACGAGCTGCGGCGCGAGGGACGCCAGGTGTCGGCGGAGGGGAGCTCGCGGCTGCTCGTGATGGCTCCCGAAAGGATCCAGGGCCAGGTGCGAGCGCTGCTGACCCTCCTGGAGGAGGCCCTTTCCTCCAGCTCGCTCCTCCAGATCGACGTGCTCACCCTGGCGGATCCCTGGGACGAAATCGGCTCGGCGGTCGTCGCGGAGGAAGAGGCCCAGGCCCTGATCCAGGGGCTGGAAGGACGTGGTGCCGTCCACCAGGAGTTCTCCCTGCGCCTGTTCGCCGGCAGGACCAGCGCCCTGGACCTCATGCGCCGCACGCCCTTCGTCTACGACTACGATCTGGAGATCGCCCAGGCGGCCACGATCTACGAGCCGGTCCTGGTCGATGCCCTGGCCGGTACGCGACTGGTCCTGCGCGGCGTGCCGATGCCCGGCGGGCTGGGCCTCTCGATCGTCTTTCAGGATGCCGACCAGCTCGGCGAGGTGATCGATCGGCCGCTCGAGGTGCAGGCCTCGATCGCCCAGGAGAAGGACGGCGTCTTCTACGTTCCCGGACCGAACGTGTTCCAGTCGGTGCAGGTCCTGTCGCGCTCCTTCGCCTTCGACACCTTCCTGCCCGAGGGGCGAGCGATCCTGTTCTCCTCGAGCACAAGGCTCGAAGGGCGCGCCAGCCATCAGCTCGTGGTGCTGCGTCAAAAGGAGGCTGGCCTGCGGGCCTTCCACCGCGGTTCGATCACGGGAACGCCCCAGGAGCTTGTGCTCGTGAACTCCGAGCTCTGGAGCCCGCCCCACCTGCGCTTCAACGGCCCGAAAAGCCTGCGCGACGATCCGGACTACCCCCACGTCCGCACGCAGATGCGCGCGGAGCCCTCGCTGTTTCTGTTCGACTGGATGAAGTACCGCTTCTCGATCTGGCGCCGCATGGGGCCTTGGGCCATCGCCTTGACCGAGCCTTCCATGGACGGTGACGCGGCACGCAGGTTGGATCGCTTCGTTTCCCGCTGGCAGCCGGATGTGTCCCTGATCGACGTCGACGTGACCCTCACCTCCGGTCAGACGAACGAGGCCCCGGTGCGGCTACGCTTGCCGATCCGGACCGGCTCGAAGAGCGGTGTTCTGGTCGGCGTGTCAACCAACACCCTGGACCACTTCAGCAGCAACGTCGCCAACTTCTCCTCCGCCCCTGACCCGGAGCAGCGCACGGCCTTCAGCGGCGTGGCCCTGGGCCTGCAGCCGTCGGTGACCCAGGACGGCGTGGTCAGCCTGGCGCTGCACGGGCAGGCCAGCCTGCAGTTGGGCGCACGTTTTCTGCTGGTCACCCTGACGATTGCCATTAGCCGCGCCCCTTTTGCCGTCTACATGCTGTACCCCATTTTGCTTTTTACATTTTTCACGTTTGGGCGCAAAGTGGCA
>JAUIEE010000525.1 GCA_030428965.1 bacterium
GCACGCTCTGGAGACCGTCTCCCTCGAGTCGCTCTGCGACGATCTCGACGAAGAGGAAGGAGCGCTGCCAGACCCCGGCGTCGGCCTCCTGGCTGCGCTCGTACCAGGCCTGGCTGCGGAAGGCGTGCACGTGACCGCGCAGGAGCACGATGGAAGCGGCCAGAAAGCCCAGGGCCAGGATCGGAACCCGCCGGCCCGATCCCCAGGCCAAGAACAGAACGAACAGCGCGGCGTAGGCCAGCTGGGCGACCGAACCCTGACCCACCTGGAAGAACAGGTAGGCCGGAACCAGGCCCAGCCAAAGGCACCGGTTACCCCAGGGACCGAGCTGCCGGCGGAAGGAAGCGACGGCCAGGATCCCCAGGCCGAGCTGGAAGAGCGTCTCGAGGAACAGGATGGGCTGGGCCCAAGCGGCCGAGAGGGCCAAGGTGCGGCGTGCGAACATGGCGGCCAGTCCGAGGCCGAGCAGCCAGGGGAGAGCGCGACGCGTACGGCCTGCTTCGAGCCTCAGTTCCACCGGTGCGAGGCTGCGGACCCAGGGGCTGGCACAGGCCCAGCCGACGCCGAGGGCCAACCATCCGTAGAGGGCGAGCTGCGCGGCACGATGGAGGCTCGTGTTGCTCGCTACGATGGTGGGGAGATCGAACGAGTCCTGCACCAGGAGCGGCCATCCGAAGTAGGCACCGAACAGGAGCCCGATCACCGGGAGGAAAGGAATGGGAGCGGTGCCCGCCCTTCCGCGCCGTGTCCACCAGCCCAGCGCGGGCAGGAAGGAGACCCAAACGACCAGGGCCCCGAGGTAGGGAAGGTTCTCCCCACGACTGCCCCAGTTCCGGAGCCCGGCCATCCCACAAAGGAGCAGGGCCAGCAGCAAGGGAAGGAAAGGCCCCCAGCCGAGACGACCGGGCGGCGGCCCGGGCTGCGGATCGCTCAAGAGCTTCACGCCGCTCTCCGCTCTCCCACGAAGCCTTCCGTCTTCAACAGGGCGTGCAGGCGGCTGCGCATGGCGGGGAAGCCGGAGTCCTCGATTCGTTCGGGGACGCACTTCGGGCGCCCGAGCAGCTGCAGCAGGCCGTCCATCAGTTCCGCCTTGTTCTCGGGATCCACGCACAGCCCCAGCCGTCCGCCGCCCAGGGCGTCGTAGCTGCCGTCGCGCGTGCTCCCCAGGGCCGGAAGTCCGCAGGCCATGGCCTCGAGGTAGACGATCCCGAAGCCTTCGGTGCAGCTCGGAAGGGCAAAGGCGTCGGCCACGCGGTAGTGGTCGAGCTTCTCCTCCTCGGGAATGCGTCCCGCAAAGACCACCCGGCCTTCGAGGCCCAGGGATCGCACCTTCTTCTCGAGCCGGCCCCGGTCAGGTCCGTCGCCCGCGATCAGCCAGGAGAGCCGTGGCTCCCGCGCTGCGAGTATGGGCAAGAGGTCCAGGATCTCGTCGTGCCCCTTCTTGCGGTGTCCTTCGGGCAGTCGACCCAGGGTCAAAAGCACCTTGCGTCCCCGCAGCCCGTAGCGTTCGAGCAGGTACTCGGGCTTGGGGCCCGGTGACCAGCGTTCCAGGTGAACCGGGTTGTTGAGCACGCTCACCCGGTCGGGGGACAGCGGGGCCCAGTCCAGGAACTGATCCCGTGTCCACGCGCTCGAGGTCGTAACGAGGTCGACCTCCCGTGCGGCCCGCCGGCGCAGGCCGGCCTCGGGACACCAGGCGTCGATTCCGTGCAGCGACAGCCAGACGCGCAGGCCCAGGGTGCGACGCAAGAAGGCTGCCACGGGCATCAGGTTGACGTGCAGGCAGTACACGAAGAGGAAGGGCTCGCGCCGCGCGCTGCGCCAGGCTTGCCACGCGTAGCGCAGGCCCGAACCCGAACAGACCTCTTCCTCGAGGTAGTCGGGAGCGTTCGGGCCGCCGTCGGGCTTGCGCCGTGCCAGCAGCTTGCAGCCTTCGACGCCCGGGGCCGTGCTCAGGGCGTCGAGGTAGTCTCGCGTCCCCTGGGCGATGCCCGCGAAGCCTCCGTAGGACTCCGGCCCCAGAACCAAGACACGTCCGGTGCGCAGCGTCACGCGGCCAGCTCCTCGGGACTCCTGTCGGTCTCGGCGACGAGGGACTCGAGCAGGTGGCGCCAGCGTTCACAGCTCAGGTGCCAGTCGCGGTTGTCGACGAACCAGCGCCGACCCCGTTCTCCCATGGCGCGGCAAAGCTCGGGATCTCCCTCGAGCTCGGCGATGGCTCGTGCCAGACCCTCGCCGTCGCCCGGGGCGAGGCACCGTCCGGCCCCCGCGGCCCGCAGGTCGTCCGCGCTCTCGCAGTCTTCGGGTCCCACGAACAGGACCGGGCGCTGGGAGGCCAGTTGCCCGTAGAGCTTGCTGGGAACGGAGACTCCGACGTGCTCGGGGCGCAGGGAGACGAAGTGCGCGTCCGCGGCCGAGAGCAGTCCGTTGAGCTCCTCGATCGGGACGGCTTCCAGGAAGCGTGCGTTCTCGAGGGCCTTCGATCGAACGAACTCTTCGAGCTCCCGTCGCCGGGGACCCCGGCCGACGAAAGCGAACAGGACGTGTGGAGAGCGATCCGCCAGTCGCAGCATGGCATGCTGGAGCTCCTCGAAGCTGTGCACCCATCCGAGGTTGCCCGAGTAGAGCACCACGAAACGACCGTTCCAGTCGAAGCGCTCCCTCAGCGCGCTGCGGCCTTCGGGGGTGAAGCGGATCCGATCGGAACGGTTCCAGATCGGAATGACGCTGCGCCTTTCCGCGCGCGCGCCCCAGGCCGCCGTGCGCCGGTCCTGGTACGAGCCCAGGGACACGCACTGGTCCGCGTGGCGCAGGGCCCAGCCGTAGGCGGCGCCGACGCTGCGGCCGACCCAGGAGTCCCTGGCGAGCAGCCCCAGTTCGTACTCCGCATCGGGATGATGGTCCATCAGGAAGGCCACGTGCCGCGGTCCGCCCAGGCGTCGGGCCAGGCTGCCCCAGAGACCGAGCAGGGGCGGCGTCGTGAGGG
>JAUIEE010000042.1 GCA_030428965.1 bacterium
GCGTCACTCCGCTGCTGGCCATGCTGAACTCCTGCGCCTCCGGGGTCACCGTGGTCAACATCGACAACGGTTTTGGGGCCGGGTATGCCGCCTCTCTGATCAACCATCTGCCTCCGGCCGGTTAGAATCCCCCCCATGACGGAACAACAGGCAACCCTGGCCACCGAGACCGGCGTCGTCCTTCGCGGCCGCTCGGTCGGCGCCCAGGGGGAGAGTACCGGCGACCTGGTCTTCCACACCGGGATGAGCGGCTACCACGAGATCCTCACCGACCCCTCCTACACGGGACAGGTGGTCGTGATGACCTACCCGCTCATCGGCAACTACGGAGTCGCGGAAGAAGACGCCGAGAGTCGCGCCGCCTGGCCCGAGGCCTTCGTGGTGCGGGAGATGGCCTCGCTGCACTCGAATCGGCGTGCGAACTCGTCTCTGCCGGACTGGCTCGAGAAGAACAACGTCGTGGCGATCGAAGGCGTGGACACGCGCCGCCTGACCAAGCACATCCGCACCCAGGGTTCGGTGCGTTGCGTGATCTCGACCACCGACCACGACGAAGCCTCGCTGATCGCCAAGGCGCGCGGCGCCGAGTCCACTGACGGTCGCGACCTGGCCTCGGTCGTCTCCTGCAAGGAGCCCTACTCCTGGGATGCGGGCTACGACGAGTCCTACCCCTACCTGCACCCCGCCACGAGCGGCGCCCGCGTGCCCCTGGTGGCCTACGACTTCGGCATCAAGAAGAACATCCTGCGCAGCCTGGCCCACTGCGGGTTCGACGTGACCGTGGTTCCCGCCTGGACTCCGGCCGACGACGTGCTGGCCATGGGGGCCAAGGGCGTCTTCCTTTCCAACGGCCCCGGCGACCCGGCCGCCGTCAAGCGCTCCATCGACGCCGTCTCGAACCTGGTCGGCAAGACGCCCATCTTCGGCATCTGCCTGGGGCACCAGATCCTGTCCATCGTGCTGGGAGCCAAGACCCACAAGATGCCCTTCGGCCACCACGGGGCGAACCATCCGGTGCGCGACCTGCTCACGAAGAAGGTCGAGATCACCTCCCAGAACCACTCCTTCGCGGTCGACCCCGAGTCGCTGCCCGGCTCGCTCGAGCTGACGCACATCAACCTCAACGACCAGACCGTCGAGGGCATGCGCCACACCGAGCTCCCCCTGATGAGCATCCAGTACCACCCGGAGGCCGCTCCCGGCCCGCTGGACTCCTCGCACCTGTTCCAGCGCTTCCGCGAGCTGATCGGCTGAGCGCCGCAGTCGGCTAGAGCATCGACATCGGGTCCACGTCGACGACCACGCGCGTCTTCCCCTGGGTCGGCGCGAAGTCGTGGGCGATCTCGACCGCGCGCTGGAAGCTGGTCGATTCCAGGCCCGCCTTGACGAGCAGGTGCTGACGGAAGCGGGTGCGCAGCTGGGCGATCGGGGCCGGGGCCGGGCCCAGGAGGACGGTGTCCGGCAGCTCCTCGAGCTTCTGGGCCAGGGCCTCGGCCGACCGGGTCGCCCGGGCCTCGTCGGGGTCCTCGAAGACGACCCGCAGGAGGCGGCCGTAGGGCGGGTAGCCCAGCTCCTTGCGCTGCTGGGCCTCCGTGCGGGCGAACTCCTCGAACTTGCGCTCGGAGGCCAGCCGCACGGCGGGATCCAGGGGCGCCATGGTCTGCACGACGATGCGACCGGGCAGGTGGGAGCGCCCGGCCCGGCCGGCGACCTGGGCGATGAGCTGGAAGGTGCGCTCGGAGGCGCGGAAGTCCGGCAGGTGAAGCGAGGAGTCCGCGGAGACGATGCCGACCAGGGTCACGCGCGGAAAGTCGAGGCCCTTGGCGATCATCTGCGTTCCGACGAGCACGTCGATCTCCCCTTTCCCGAAGCGTTCGAGCACGTCCTCGTAGTCCTCCCTGCGGCGCATCGTGTCCGAGTCCATGCGCGCGACCCGGGCCTCGGGCAAGAGCTTGCGCAGCTCCGACTCGACCCGCTCGGCCCCCATCCCGAGGAAGCGCAGCCCGGGACGGGTGCAGGTCGGACAGACCTCCGGCAGGAGCGCCTCCTCGCAGCAGGCGTGGCACACGAGGCGCTTGATGCGCCGATGCAGGGTCAGGCTCACGTCGCACTGGGCACAGCGCACGGTCTTCTCGCAGCCGGGGCACCAGAGAACGGGAATGAAGCCCCGCCGGTTCAGGAACAGGATGGCCTGCTCCTTGGAGTCGAGGGTCTCGCCGAGCAGGTGAACGAGGAGCCGGGAGAAGATCGGCACTCCCTTCTGCTTCTCGTGCTCGGCGCGCAGGTCGACCACGTCCACCGAGGCGATCGATCCGCCGCCGACCCGTTTGGGCAAGAGCAGGTGCTCGTAGCGCCCCTGGCGGGCCATCTCCCAGCTCTCCAGGGAAGGGGTCGCCGAACCCAGCACGCACACGGCCCCCACCCGGCGGGCCCTTTCGACGGCGACGTCCCGGGCGTGGTAGCGCGGCGAGTTGTTCTGCTTGAACGAGGGCTCGTGCTCCTCGTCGACCACGATCACGCCCAGGTCCTCCAGGGGGGCGAAGATCGCCGAGCGCGCCCCCACGACGACGCGCGCCTCTCCACGCTCGAGGCGCATCCACATCTCCAGGCGCTGGCTGTCGGTCATGCGGCTGTGGAGCACGGCCACCCCTTCGAACCGCGACCGGAACCAGCTCACGGTCTGGGGCGTCAGCGCGATCTCCGGCACGAGCACGATGGCCGAACGTCCCAGGGCCAAGGCCTGTTCGATGGCCCGCAGGTAGACCTCGGTCTTGCCGCTGCCGGTCACCCCCTCCAGGAGGAACACGCCGTGCCGCCGCTCCTCGAGCCGCCCTTCCAGGGTGGCCACCGCCTGGGCCTGCTCGCGGGAGAGCTCCCGGGGACGCTCGCGCTTCTGGACAGGGCCGTCCAGACCATCCGGGCGCGCGTCGACCCGCTCGATCTCGACCCACCCGCGCCGGGCGAGGGTCCGCAGGGGAGAATCGGACAGGTTGAGCTGAGCCAGGATCTCGCGCGCTTCCACCGCCCCGCCCATGTCCACCAGGGTGCGCAGGAGCCGGTGCTGCTTGGGAAAGCGCGTCTCGATCTCCCTCAACTCCTCCGCTCCCACCCCGTCCGCGGCCCGGACCATGGACACCTTGCGGGTGGCCTGCTCGCGCTTGAGCAGGGCGGGCAGGACGGCCGCCAGGCACTCACCCCAGGAGGCTGCGTAGCGATGGGCGATCCACTCCGTCAGCCCCAGGAGGTCCGCCTGGATCGAGGGCTCGACGTCGAGCACCTCCTGGATCGGACGCAGACGCTTGACGGCCACATCGGTCTCTTCCTCGACCGCGACGATCACCCCGATCTCACGCCCGCGGCCGAAGGGCACGGCCACGCGGCAACCCACGGCGGCGGCCGGCTCGACCCCCGGAGGCACCAGGTAGGTGAAGGTGTGGCGCACGGGCCGATCCAGGGCCACGCGACAAAAGCGCGTCCTCGGGGGCAGCTCGAGGGTCTTCTCTTCGGGGGGGCCGACGGGAAAGAGGGTCGGTGCCGCGGCCTTGCTGCGACGCGGACTCATCCCCCGGGACAGGCGCAGGGGATCGACGTGCAGCGCGGACAACCCTCGCCGTACTTCTTGAGGGCAGCTTGGGCCAGATCGACGCCCGCGATCGAGGCCAGGGTCGAAAGCCAGGCGAACACGTCCGCAAACTCGCCCTCCAGCTCGTCCTGGTGCCCGCGGCGCAGGGCACGGGTCAACTCACCGACTTCTTCGCAGAACCACATGTGGGTCCCGGCCAGCCCCCGGGCGGAGTCCCGCTCGAAGTAGATCTCCTCGATCCTGCGCTGAAACTCTTCGATCTTCATGCGGGGCCTTCACGCGCGATGGTAACCAGGGAAATGTCCTGCGGGAGCCCCATGTCCCCCGCGTACTGCTTGAGATCGCTCTTCAAGGCCTTGAGGAACTTCTGGGTATCCAGCGCCGAACGCTTCCACACCCGCGAGTAGAACGCCTTCTCCCCGAGCTCCTGCTCCTGTTCGTTCTGGATCCTGAGCGGCGCGCTGTTCGCGAGAATCAGGCGGTCCCCCGGGGCCAGCTCGATCTCTTCCACCTGCAGGCGCCGATCGAAGACGGGCCCCTTGTCGAAGCCCAGGGCGATCCCCTCGGGGTGGCACAGCCGCATCTTCTTGTCGGCCGCACAGTAGCGCAGGAGCGGGACCTTGTGCCCGGCGCAGGCCACCGAGGCGCGATGGCGCCTGGAATCGATCAGGACATAGAGCGCGGTGACGAACATGCCGCGGCGCACGTCCTGAACCAGGCGACGGTTCACGCGGCTGAAGGCCTCGGTCAGCCCGTCCCCTCGCCCCAGCTCGCTGGCCAGGTAGGCCCGGGCCGTGGCGCCGATCAGCGCGGCCGGCACGCCCTGGCCACTCACGTCGCACACCAGGAGTCCGACGCGACCGTCTTCCAGCTCAACGAACTCGTGGAAGTCTCCGCCGAAGTCCTCGCTCCCGAGCTGGGCCGCTCCGAGGTCGTAGCCCTCCAGGACCGGCGTGGCGAGGGGCAGGAGCGCTTCGCGCACACCGGAGGCCAGATCGAGCTCGCGCTCGCGGATCGAGAGCTCGACCTGAGCCTCCTGGGCTCCGTCCAGCTCGCGCGTCATGCGGTCGATGGAGCGCGCCAGGAGCTCGACCTCCCCACCGGCGCCGTGGGCTCGGGTCTTGTGGTTCAGGTCTCCCTTCGCGATCTGTCGTACGTCTTCGATGATGTGCAGGATGGGACGTGAAATCTGGTTCGCGACCCACCAGGAGACCACGGCTCCCACCAGGATGATGCTGGCCACGATGGCCGCGATGGTGCCGAGCAGGTCCTTGCCGACCTTCTCGCTCTCGGGGACGAGCAGGCGCACCTCGACGTCCTCCGAGGTGTCGGGGTGAACGCCTCGGTAGCGATACACGCTCCCGTCCGCGGGAGGTACGCCGTAGCGCACGGGAAAGACCTGCACTCCGGTCGTGCGGTGCTCGGTGGCGGGACGCTCGTCCCGCTTCCACTCCGGCGGATCCGCCAGCATGCGCACGGCCCGGCTGATCGTGTTCGTCTGGATCGTCTCGGCAATGCGCGTCGCCGCGCCGTAGAGCAGGAAGCCCCCCAGCGCCATCACCACGGCCAGGGACGCCGTCATCGTGATCAGGAAACGCGTGCGCAGCCCGAATCCCTTCAGGCGCAGATCGGCATCCCTTTGACGCGCCATCGCCTCAGAGCGTCCAGGCCCCGTCCAGGAAGAAGATCCGCAAGAGCGCCATGACCCCCAGACCGTAGAGGCCCGCTATCACGTCGTCGAGCAGGATGCCGTCTCCCCCTCCCAGACGTTCCATGCGTCGGCCGGGAGGCGGCTTGAGGATGTCGAAGAAGCGAAACACGAAGAAGGCCACGGTCAGGGCCAGCACACTCGGTGGCCCCACCCAGAGCAGGGTCACCAGGTAGCCGATCACCTCGTCGAGCACGAAGAAGCCGGGATCCTTGCCGCCGGCATACTCCTCGGACCAGGCTCCCAGGGAACGACCGATGGCGTACAGGAGCACGCAGGCCACGATCGAGCCCAGCAGGTAGGACTGGGTGTGGGAGAGCCAGTAGGCCAGGGCCACGCCGCCGAGGGTGCCCACCGTTCCCGGCGCGAAGGGAGACAGTCCCAGGAAACCACAGGAAACGATGGCCAGCTTGATCTTGTTCACGAAGTCGCTCCCGCGAGGATCTTCTTGGTCTTGAGCACGTAGGACAGTCCCGATCCGAGCGAGGTCAGAAGCGTTCCCCAGACGAACAGGTGCCCCAGGAACGCCAGCGCCTCGTGCAGCACGCTCGGCCAGTCGAAGGCGAACAGCCCCAGCACGACGCCGATGGCGATGCACTGCACGATCATCTTGACCTTGCCGAACCAATCGGCTGGAAAGGCCAGCCCCAGGCTCTCGACGTAGCCTCGAATGCCGGTCACCAGGAACTCGCGCGCCAGCACGATGACCACGATCCAGGCCGGAAACCAAGGCCGGGACCAGTCCATCACGGCCAGGAAGATCATGGTTCCCATCACCATGACCTTGTCCACGAAGGGGTCGGCGATACGTCCGAAGGCCGTCACGAAGTTGCCGCGCCGCGCCAGGTACCCGTCCAGCCAGTCGGTGGCGGCAATGCCGACGAACAGCCAGAAGGCGATCTGCACCACGAGGCTCCCCTGTCCGATCGTCTCGCCCCAAACCGACAGGATGACGAACAGGACCAGCGAGCCCAGGAACCGCAGCGCGGTGATGCGGTTCGGCCAGTGGGCGAAGACCCCTTCACGTGGGGAGAGAGACGCGCTCATCCGTTCTCGTCTCCCCAGCGGCAAAGCAGGTTGAGCTCGCCGTCCACCTCCTCGACGCGCACCGTTCGGCGCTCGGCGACCTCGGAGCGGTCCGAGCGAACGTAGGCGATCAGGTCCACCTCGGGCGCATCCATGCTGGCGCGCCCCACGCTCCAGCCCGCCTGCTGCTCGTCGATCAGGATCTCGACCTCCCGGCCCACGAGCTCGGCCTGGGATCTGGCCAGGACCTCGTCCCGGACGGCGCACACGGCCGCGTGGCGCTCTTGCTTGACCTCTTGGGGCACGTCGTCCTCCAGCGTCGCGGCTCCCGTCCCCTCCTCGTGGGAATAGGTGAAGGCTCCCAGGCGGCCGAAGCGGTAGGCCCGGATGAACTCCAGCAGCTCCTCGACGTCCTCGTCGCGCTCACCGGGGTAACCGAGCAGCACCGTGGTGCGCAGCGTGACGCCCGGGGCCTCCTCCAGGATGCGGTCGAGGATGCGCCGAACCTGATCCCCCGATCCCGCGCGACGCATGGCGCGCAGCACCGGGGTGGAGATGTGCTGGACGGGAATGTCCAGGTAGGGCTCCACGCGCGGGTGGTCCCGCAGGAGGGGCAGCAGCCCCCAGGGAAAGCGGTGCGGGTAGGCGTACATCAACCGCAGTCGATGCCCCCCATCCAGCTCGGCGAGAGCTTCGACCAGCTCGGGCAGCTCGGAATCGAGGTCCCGCCCCCAGGCCGTCGAGTCCTCGGCCACGAGCACGAGCTCGCGCACGCCACCCGCGATGAGCTCCTCGGCCTCTCCGACCAGGGCCTCGAGGGGCTTTGAGCGGTGTCGTCCGCGGATCCCGGGGATCGCGCAGAAGGCACAGGTGTGGTCGCAGCCGTGGGAGATGCGCAGGTAGGCGTAGGAGCCGGGGGTCGAGAGCAGCCGGGCTCCTTCGCGCTCCGCCCGGCGCACTCCGCCGGCTTCGAGGTAGCGCGGCAGCCCCGCGGCTTGGGGCCCCTCGAGCTGGCGCACGGTGCGGGCCAGGGCGCGGTAGTCGGAGATCTCGGCGAACAGATCGACCTCGGGGAAGCGATCGACCAGGGAGCGCTTGTAGCGCTCGACCAGGCAGCCGGCCACGACCACCCGGGAGAGCTCCCCACGCTTCTTGCGTTCGAGCGCCGTGCGGATGGCCCCCTCGGATTCGGCGCGCGCGGGCCCGATGAAGGAGCAGGTGTTGACCACGCAAACGTCCGAGCCCTCCACGGTTCCCGACACGACGCAGCCCTCTTCCGCCATGCGAGCCAGGATCAACTCCGAGTCGATCAGGTTGCGGGCGCACCCCAGGTGCACCAGAGAGACGGTGGTCGACTTGTTCACGTGGGAGGCTCCGGCCGCGCCATGCTAACCAGCGGCCCCTCGGAGACGATGCCGCAAGCGGCCTCTCCCCGTCCTATTTGGAGGAGGTCGCCTCCGCGGAGGGGGTGAGGCGGGGGTTCTGCGACCGCCACTGATCCTCGGTCAAGAGGATCTCCCGGGTCCGTCCTCCCATGTAGGGCCCGATCAGGCCCTGGGACTGGAGCTCGTCCAGGACGGTGCAGGCCTCCTGGAAGTCCATCCCGAAGCGGCGTTCGATCATGGACACGGCCACACGGTTCTCCTCGAGGATCATGCAGCCCGAATCGAAGACGGCCTGGCGGAAACGGGCCGAGGTGGCCTCGGACTCGGCGGCCACCGGAGCCGGAACGGGCTCGAGCACTTCCTCGGGCTCCTCGCCCTGGTCGTACTCCCCCTCGTCCTCGTCCTCGTATTCCTCCTCGTCGTCGTCCTCTTCCTCCTCCTCGTCGTCGTACTCCTCGTCTTCCTCGCCTTCCTCGTCTTCTTCGTACTCGCCGTCGTCCTCGTCTTCTTCGTCCTCGTCCTCGTCCTCTTCGTCCTCGTCCTCGTCGCCTTCCTCGTCTTCCTCGTCCTCGTACTCTTCGTCGTACTCGGCCTCTTCGCCCTCATCGGGCTCTTCGTCCTCGTCGTACTCCTCCTCGTCGTCCTCTTCTTCCTCGTACTCCTCGTCCTCGGCCACGGGCTCTTCGAGCTCTTCCTCTTCTTCCACCTCGGCCGCGGCCTCGGGCTCCTCGAACAGGTTGGCCTGCTCCCACTCCTGCGGGGGCAAGGGAGTCGGCTTCGCGCGCGCTTCCCGGTCTTCGACTTCGGCTTCTTCGGGCTCGGACTCCACCGGGAGGGACGCCTCCGCTTCGGATTCCTCGACCTCAGGTTCTGCCGCGAGCTCGTCTTGGACCGCTTCCTCTTCGACTTCCTCGGCCTCGGGGATCCGCTCATCGAGCCCGGGGGCGCTCGCTTCCGCCTCGGGCTCCGGTTCCGGCTCGGGCTCGTCCACCTGGGCGGGGGCCTCGACGGGCTCCACCTCGATCTCGGGAAGGGCAATGGCCTTCTCCGCCAGAGCTTCCCCCGCGGCCTCGGCTTCGTCGGCGACCTCTTCCAGCTCGTCGAAGGTGTCGTCTCCCGACGTCGTCTCGTCTTCCCAGGTCGGCGCGATGGGGCTGCGCTCGCTCGTGCGCGGCGAGCCCAGCAGCGTCACGCCGCTGTCCCCCGTGGCCGCTTCGACCGGCGGCGGCGCCACGGCAGTCGACTCGGCTCGCGGGTAGCCCCCATCCAGGGGCTGGGTCCCCTCGGGAACGCCCCCGGACAAACGGACGTCGAGAGGCTCCTCGACGGTCGGTGCGGGGCTCGGGAGCGGCGCGGCCGGCTGGGCCGGAAGGGGCTCCGGGGTACGGGGAGCGCGAACCAGGGCCGCAGCTTCGGCCTGGGAAACCCCTTCGCTCTCCTCGGCCCGCAGGGCGGCGGGAATGGGTCCGGCGAGCCCGGCCCAGGCCGAGTCGGCCTGGGTCTGGAACCAGCTCAGCCAGCAGCTGACGCCCAGCACCAGTCCACCCGAGAGCACGGCCAGGACGGTCCCCAAGGTGCCCCGCACGGTCTCGGGCAAGAGGCTCCCGAGGGCCCCGCCACCGTCCGCCACGAGGGCGCCCAGGATCAGGGCGAGCCCGAGGGACAGGCCCACGATGCCCAGGAGATGGCGCCCCACGGAAAGCTCGCGGCTGTGCAGGAACAGGGCCGTGCCCAGCACGGCCAACCCCAGGGAAAGGGCCAGGCCGGGCCAGGTTCCCACAGCCTCGATCAGGCCGACGATGGGAGCGGTCCAGACGCTTTCCTGGGGCTCGCGCTGGCCCATGGAGAGGAAGATGGAGACTCCGAACAGCCCGCCAAGTCCGCACAGGAGAAGACCGATCAGGTCCTGCCCCCGGGTCTTGCCCTGGGAAGCGTCCACGTTCGCCCGCTGATTCATCTGGAGACTCCTCGATTCACTCGTCTTCAGCTGCCTGACCCAATGGTGTTCCGTGCATCTCTTCCCAATCCTCGAGGCTCATGAGCACCTCGCGGGCCTTGCTGCCCTTGTGCTCGCCCACGATACCTTCTGAAGTCATCAAGTCGATGAGTCGGGAAGCACGGGTGTAACCGATGCCGAGGGCCCGCTGCAGCAAGCTGGCCGAGCCCCGGCGTGACTTCAGGATGACCCGCACGGCCTCGTCCCAGAGATCGTCTTCGCTCGCACCGGAAGACTGCCCCGGCTGGGCCGCGCCGGTCGCGCTCTGAACCAGCTCCTGGCTGAAGTTCGGCGCGGACTCGAGGGACACGAAGTCCACCACGCCCTGGATCTCGTGATCCTCGACCAGGGCCCCCTGCACCCGCCGCAGCTGCGAGGACTGGGGCGGCGTGTAGAGCATGTCCCCCTGCCCCAGGAGCTTCTCCGCCCCCATGGTGTCGAGGATCACGCGGCTGTCGACCTTGCTGGCGACCTGGAAGGCGATGCGGGTGGGCAGGTTGCCCTTCAGGACGCCGGTGATCACGTCCGTGGAGGGGCGCTGGGTGGCCACGATCACGTGGATCCCCACGGCACGGGACTTCTGGGCCAGGCGGGTGATCGACTGCTCGGCCTCCTTCTTGGAGGTCATCATCAGGTCGGCCATCTCGTCGATGACGATCACGATGTAGGGCACGTGGCGCGGCGTACGTTCCTCGTTGAAGTCGTCGCCGAGGCGCTCGCGCAACCCGTCCTCACCGAGCTCGTTGTAGCCCTTGATGTGGCGCACGCCGGCGTCCTTGAACAGCTCGTAGCGCCCCTCCATCTTCTCGACGGCCCACAGGATCACGTTGGTCGCCTGACGCATGTCCGAGACCACCGGCAGCATCAGGTGCGGGACCTTCGAGAACATCTGCAGCTCGACCATCTTGGGGTCCACCAGGATGAGCTGCACGTCGTGGGGCGAGCGGGTCAGGAGCAAGCTCGCCAGGATGGTGTTGATGCAGACCGACTTGCCCGATCCGGTGGTCCCCGCGATCAGGAGGTGGGGCATGCGCGCCAGGTCCTCGACGATCGCGTTGCCCTCGGCGTCCATGCCGAGGAAGAGCGGCAGCGCCATGAACTTCTTGTCGTAGGCCTTCTGGCTGACGAGCTCCGAGAGTCGCACCACGCGCCGCTTCTCGTTGGGAACTTCGATCCCGATGGTGGCCTTGCCGGGGATCGGGGCGATGATGCGCACGCTCTTCGCGCGCAGGGCCGCAGCGATCTCCTGACTCAGCTGGGTCACCTTGTTCATGCGGGTGCCCTGGGCCACCTCGAGCTCGAACAGGGTCACGGCCGGCCCCACCTTGGCCCCCACGACGGAGGCCTCGACCCGGAACGACTTCAGGGCGTTCTCGAGCCGCAGCGCCTGGGCCTCGACCGCCTTGTCGTTCTCGAGCGTGCCGGCCCGGGGCGGCTCGAGGAGATCGATGGGCGGGAACTTCCACGGGCCGGGGGGCGGGGAGGGCGGATCGAAGACGACCGGCGTGGCCTTCGGGGCGGCCATGGGCTTCTTCTTGGCCTGGACGACGACCGGCTCAGGCTCCTCTTCGTCTTCCTCCTCTTCGTCGTACTCCTCCCATTCCTCGCCCTCCTCGTCTTCGTCCTCCTCATCCTCGTACTCGTCTTCGTCGTCCTCTTCCCACTCCTCGTCTTCGTCGACGGGCTCCTCCTCCCACTCTTCTTCCTCCTCCTCGTCGTCGAGCTCGGGCTCCTCGAACAGCTCACCGGTGGGATCGTTCTTCTTGGAGCGCTTGGCCCTGGAGCGCCGGGGCTTGGGCACGATCTCCTTCGTACCCAGGGCCGGCTGCGCGTCCAGGTCCTCGCCGCGCAGGAATTCCCAGAGCCCCGCAAAGAGCCGCTTCAGCCAACCGCCAACGGCCTGCAGCAGACTCTCGCCGCGCTTCTCACGGCTCTCCTCGACCCACTCGCGCAGGGCCTGGATCGCCGGATAGAAGGCCATCTCGGTGGCCAGCATGAACGAGATCACGGTCGAGAGGACGAGCAGGATCCACAGCCCCGGGCCGCCGAACTTGTCGATCAGGAGCGCGGGGCGATCGAAGGTGGCCCCGGCCTCTCCGACCAGCTGACCGGCGAGCCATCCGCCGGGTCCGTAGGGCAGCTGACTCGAGGGTGGGTAGCGCTCCCCCAGGGCCAGCTCGAACAGGAGTCCGGTCGAGACCAGGAAGCACAGGCCCCCGAAGACCCGCAGGGTGGGCAGCCCCACGCGCTTGCGCCCCACGAGGACCGCCCCCCAGGTGAGACACAGGAAGCACACCAGGTAGCCCGCCCAGCCGATCCCGAGGTAGACCCAGCCGGCGAGGTAGAAGCCGGCCTTGCCGCTCCAGTTCGCGCCCGCGTCCGCGGAGTAGGGAACGTGGTAGCTCCACAGCGAGACGGCCAACCACAACGAGAAACCGATCAGGGCCAGCCCCTTGATCTCCTGCAGGTGGCTCGAGGTGTCCTCGTCGACCTCACCCCCGAAGGCGAACACGGTGAAGAAGCGCCGAATGCGCTGCAGGAGGGAATCTCCCGCCTTCCGCTTTTTCCGGCCCTTCGCTTTGCGCTTCGCCATCCCTTTGGCCTGCGCCCCCTCAGGCGAAGTGCTTCTCGGCGAGCCGCACCAGGGCGGAAGCCAGGACCGCCTTGGAGCGATTCTCGAGGGAGCGACGCTGACCGTCGCGCCCCAGGATGGTCACGCTGGAGCGATCGGCACCGAGGGCCGTCTCGTCGTTGAGCACGATGTAGTCCGCGTTCTTCCGTCTCATCTTCTCGAGGGCCCGCGTGACTCCGTTCCCCGTTTCGAGCGCGAACCCGACGACGAGGCGTGAGCCCTTGCGGCGACCCAACGAGGCCAGAATATCGGTGTTGCGAACCAACTCCAAGGATGCGACTTCGCTCCCCTGCTCCTTTTTGCGCCACTTTCCGACGCGTTTGCGGGCAGGACGCCAATCGGCGACGGCGGCGCACATGAACAGGGCCTGAGCCTCACGGAACGCATCGCGGGCTGCGCGGTACATGTCGCGGGCACTCACGACGTCGATGCGCTCGACCCCGGACGGCGTCGGCTGGTGCACGGGCCCGGCCACCAGGGTCACCTCGTGGCCGGCGCGAGCGGCACGCTCGGCCAGGGCGAACCCCATCTTGCCGCTCGACTCGTTGGAGAGGTAGCGCACCGGGTCGACGTACTCCCGCGTAGGGCCGGCCGTGATCAGGATGCGCAGGGAGGGTTTGGGCTTGCGCCTTCCGCGGCGCTGACGCGTGGAGGGGGTCACCGTCCGAACGCCTGGGCACGGAGCCGAGCGAGGATCTCCTGGGGTTCCACCAGACGCCCGCGCCCCTCGTCCCCACAGGCCAGATGCCCTTCCTCGGGCTCCAGGATGTTCCAGCCGTCGCTCCGGAGCTGCTCCAGGTTGCGTTGGATCGCGGGGGCCTTCCACATGTGCGGGTTCATGGCCGGGCACAGGTAGCGCGGGGTCTCCGCCGTCAGGGCCAGGGCCACGGTGCCCACCAGGTCCCCGGCCAGCCCCAGGGCCAGGCGCGAAACCAGGTCCGCCGGACAGGGAGCCACGAGGAAGAGAGAGGTCCAGCGGGCCAGGTCGATGTGATCCATGCCCCCCTCACGCTCGGAGCTGAACTCGTCCGTGCGGGCCGCCTCCCCCGTGAGGGCCTCGAACAGCTGGGGGGACACCAGCTTGGCCGCGCGGGGGGTCAGGACCGTGCGGACCGCGTGGCCGTCCTGGGCGAGCTTGCTCGCCAGATCGCAGGCCTTGTGAAGGGCGGCGGAAGCACCGGCCGCAAGCAGGATGTTGGTCACGGGGAAGGGTCGGTAGCGGGCAGTTGGGCGATCTCGCGCACCCGCGCGAGGGCGGAGGCCAGATCCTCGTTGACGACCACGTAATCGTACTTTTCGCGCGCCTGCATTTCCTCGTGGGCCTTCTGAAGGCGCCGCTCGACCTCGTCGGGGGCGTCCGTGCCCCGACTCACGAGCCTCTCCCGCAGGATCTCCATGCTGGGCGGGGCGATGAACACGTAGAGGCCGGGAATCTCGAGTGCCTTGAGCTGGGCCCCTCCCTGCACGTCGATCTCGACCAGGTAGACCTGTCCGCGCTCGAGGGTCTCCTGCATCGGCTGGCGCAGGGTGCCGTAGAGGTTGCCGTGCACCTCCGCCCACTCGATGAAAGCGCCTTCCTCGATGCGCCGCCGGAAGGTGGGCTTGTCGAGGAAGTAGTAGTCGCGGCCGTCGACCTCCCCCCGTCGGCGGGCACGGGTCGTGGCGGAAATGGAGAACACCACGTTGGGGTCCTCCAAGAGCCGGCGGCAGATGGTGCTCTTCCCGCAACCGGATGGCCCCGAGATGACGAGCAGCCGCCCCTGTTCCCCGCTAGCTCCCTTCACTCGATGTTCTGAACCTGCTCGCGCAACCTTTCGACGTGGGTTTTGGCGTCCACGACCCAGTGCGCGACCTTGGCGTCGCTGCACTTGGATCCGATGGTATTCACTTCGCGAAAGATTTCCTGCACGAGAAAGTCCAACTTGCGACCGATCGAGCCTCCCTTGGGGAGCAGGCGACCGAACTGGTCCAGGTGGCTCCCGAGGCGAGAGACCTCCTCGCTCACGTCCAGCCGGTCGGCGAGCAGCGCGATCTCCCGCGCCAGATCCGCCTCGCTGACCGTGGATCCGCGTCCCAGGAGCTCCCCCACGCGCTTCTTCAGGGCCTTCTGGTGGCCGCGAACGACCTGGGGCATGCGCTTGTCGATGCGGGCCACGAGCTTGCCCATCGCCTCCGCGTTGCGCTCGAGGTCGGTTTGCAGGGCCTTCCCCTCGGTCTCCCGCATCTTGACCAGACCGTCCAGGGCCTGGCCGAGGAGCTTGTGGAGCACCTTCTCGAGGGCAGCCGTGACCAGGGAGTCCTTGTCGGAGCCGTCGAGGACCCCCGGAAGTCCCAGGAGGGCATCCGGGGAGAAGCCTTCCGAGAGGCCCAGCCCCGAGCGCAGGGCCTCCAGCTCGGCCTGGTAGCCCCGGGCGACGTCCGCATCGATGTGGACCTGCTGCGCCCGGGCCGTCGGCGTGGAGTGCACGTGGACGGCCACCGAGCCCCGATCGAGACGGCGACGAACCTTGCGCTCCAGGTCCCCCTCGAGGTGGTGGAACTCCCCGGGCAGGCGCAGCTTGACCAAGAGGTGTCGGTGATTGACCGAGCGCACCTCGACCCGCAGGGCGCACGTGTCGGTCTCCGCGCGGGCGGAGCCGAATCCCGTCATGGAGCGCAGCATTCGGGAAGCGAAGGCCTGGCTTCGCCCGGACTAGTCGCCGCCGGAGCCCGTGTTACCCGAGCCACCGCTATTCCCGGTGCCGGAGCCACCGCTATTCCCGGCGGGCGTCGGAGATCCCGTGGGGAGCGGCTGCTCCAGGACCGAGCCGCCGGGGGCCGCCCCGCCCTGCAGGACCGAACCGGTCTCCTGCTGGCGGTTCAGGATGTGCAGCAGGATGGCACTGAAGAGAAAGATCCCGGCGGTGTAGCCCGTGAAGGTGTTGATGCCCTTGGCACCCACCCCGAACGTCTGCTGACCATGGTCCCCGAGGGCCTGGCCGAAGCCTCCGCCCTTGCCCTCCTGCAAGAGGATCACGACGATCAGCACGATCGCGGAGATGACGAAGACGATGTAGAAGAGAGTGATGAGGAGATCCATGTCCTCTTAGCCTGCGTGGTCGAAGATCGGGAGGAAGGAGTCGGGCTTGAGCGAGGCACCGCCGACGAGAGCGCCGTCCACGTCCCCCACGGCCATGAGTTCCCGGATGTTATCCGGCTTGACACTGCCGCCGTACTGAATCCGCGTGTTCTCGGCCACCTCTTCGTGGAAAACCCCGCTCACGAGGCCCCGCAGGTACCCGTGAACTTCCGCGGCCTGTTCGGGGGTCGCCGTCAGCCCGGTCCCGATGGCCCAGACGGGCTCGTAGGCCAGGGTCACCCGGGCCATGTCGGCCTCGGACACGCCGGCCAGGCCGGTGCTGGTCTGGCGCCGAACCACGGACTCGGTCTCCTTGGCCTGGCGCTCCTCGAGCGTCTCGCCGACGCACAGGATGACCTCCAACCCGGCCTCCAGGGCGCGGTGCAGCTTCTCGTTGGTCAGCCCGTCGGACTCCCCGTAGACGTGGCGGCGCTCGGAGTGACCGACCACGACCAGGTCGCAGCCCACGTCCTTCAGCATGGCCGCCGAGACCTCACCGGTGTAAGCGCCTGAGACCTGGTCGCACACGTCCTGGGCCCCGACCCGGATCGGAGAGCCCTCGAGGGCCCGCACGATCTCCGGCACGTAGACGTAGGGCGGAATCACGGCCATGTCGTGGTCCGTGCGGTCCCCGACGCCTTCGCGAAGGGCCTGGGCCAAGGCGAGCCCGGACTTCCTGTCCAGGTTCATTTTCCAGTTACCGGCGATGTAAGGCTTTCTCACGTTCCTGGCCTTCGAGGGTGGATGGGGTGGTTTCCCGGGGAGCCGTAGGGCTCTCCGGGTCGAGGGAGGTCTTGCCCTCCAGGCGTGCGTAGCCCAGGGCAGCGGCGGCGAGGGCCGCGAAGTCTTCCAGGGAGACCGCCTGGGAGCCGTCGGAATGAACTTCGGCGGGGTTCGGATGCACCTCGACGATCAGACCGTCCGCGCCCGCGGCGACGGCGGCCTTGGCCAGAGGTAGGACCAGATCCGCCCGGCCCGCGGCGTGGGAAGGATCGGCGATGACCGGCAGGTGGGTCGCACGCTTGAGGTAGGCGATGGCCCCCACGTCCAGCAGGTTGCGGGTGACCTTGTCGAAGCCCCGCACCCCGCGCTCGCACAGCACCAGCTGCTCGTTGCCCTCGGCGAGCACGTACTCGGCCGCCAGCAGGAACTCGCGCACCGTGGAGCCCAGGCCGCGCTTGAGCAGCACCGGCCTGTTCGCGCGCCCGACCTCCCGCAGGAGAGCGAAGTTGTCCATGTTGCGCGACCCGACCTGCAGCATGTCCGCCGCCTCGACGACAGCCTCGACGTCCCGGGGGTCGAGCACCTCGGTCACGATGCCGAGCCCACTCTTCTCGCGCACGGCGGCCAGGGCGGCCAGCCCCGGATGCCCGAGGCCCTGGAAGGAGTAGGGCGAGGTACGCGGCTTGTAGGCACCCCCGCGCAACAGTCCCGCGCCGGAGGCCGCGACAGACCGGGCGATCTCGGCCAGACGCGGCTCGGATTCCACCGCGCAAGGGCCACCGATCAAGAGGAAGTGGCCAGCCCCGACGGACCGTCCGGCGATCTCGACCCTCCGGTCGGGCTGGCCGTGACGGGCGTGGCGCTCGGGCACGTCCGAGCCGTCGAGGACGGAGGCCACGCAGGTGAGCTGCTCGAAACGGGAGCGTGCCGAGGGGTCGGGGGCCCCGGTCTCGCCGGCCACGAGCTCCAGGATCCTCTCCTCGCTTCCCAGGAAGCGCGGCTGGAGGCGGAGCTCACGGGCGAGGCCGGTCAAACGGTCGCGATCGGCCGCGGCCAGGGGGGAGCGCAGGAGGACAAGCATTTCCAAGGTCCTGGGGCATGGGGCCGCGGCCCACCAGCCCCAAAATCGGGCGAAACAGTATAAGTCTGGCCCCTGGCGGCGAAGTACGTTGGGCCCGGTCTTTCTCCGATGACGACGACGCTCGAGAACCTGCTGCGGCTCTGCGCCCTGGATCGGCTGCCCCGCACCGGTTGGGTCCTGGCGGGCGTCCCCCAACCGGAGTCCGTGGCCGCCCATTCCCTCGGGGTGGCCCTGACGGCCCTCTTCCTGGGCCCCAGGGTCGAGCCGGCCCTGGCCGTGGAGCGTGCCGTGACCCTGGCCATCGTCCACGACGCCCCCGAGGCCCTCCTGACCGACCTCCCGCGCACGGCCACCCGCCTCCTGGGGCCCCAGGCCAAGGCGCGGGCGGAAGACCGGGCGGCCGAAGACCTGCTCGCGGGCCCGGGACGCGAGGCCTTCGCCGAATACCGGGCGCAGCTCACCCGGGAAGCGCGCTTCGTGCGCCTCTGCGACCGGCTCCACCTGGGCCTGCAGGTCCTGCGCTACGGGCGTGAGGGCACGCACCTTCCCCCGGATTTCCGCACCGGCCTCGAGGCCCTCGACTGCTCCGAGTTCGAGCCCTGCCAGGAGCTGCAGCGCGACCTGATCGGGGCCCTGGCCCAGGGGCGCGCCGGGTGAAGCGTTCGGAGCTCGTCTTCCTCACCGCCGTCCTGACCGCCCTCCTGACCGGCTTCCTCATCGAGCGCGCCCGTCCCGACGATCCGGGCCGCCTGGAGGACTTCTCGGCACCCAGCGAGATCGAGTTCGAGCCGCTCGAGATTCCCGAGGGCAGCGTCCGCCTGGCAGGCCGCATCGAGGACCCCTCG
Source organism: bacterium (assembly GCA_030428965.1). Taxonomy (GTDB): domain Bacteria; phylum Planctomycetota; class UBA1135; order UBA1135; genus JAUIEE01. The sequence goes on from JAUIEE010000042.1 coordinate 18,098, forward strand.
GGGCATCCGGCTGCGGGCGTCGCCGTGCATGTCTTCGAGCCTCGTCTCGAAGCCGGCGAGAGCCTCCCTTTGCACTGGACGAACACGAACGTTCGCGGCCAGTTCGCTATCGACGGCCTCGAG
>JAUIEE010000043.1 GCA_030428965.1 bacterium
ACCCCGATATCGCGCTCATCGCCGATGCGGGTCTGACCGCGCGCAACATCATCCATTGGCTCGATGAGGCCGAGATCGCGCCCACCGGCTTCGCGCTGGAACTCGACCCCGAGACCGGTACCGTCGAGGAGCTGGGATCGGGCCACGACCACCATGGAGAAGAGCACGATTCGGCTTCGCACTAGTCTCCTCGCCCTCGGCCTGGGGGCGTGCCTCGTGGCCGGGTGTGGGGAGGACGGTCCGGTGGCCCGGGCCGGCGGCGGGGTGAGCGTGGCCGCCGATGCCGAGGATCCGATCGTCTTCGCGGACGTGCCCGACTTTGGCCTGACGTCGCAGCTGGGAGAGCCCGTGACGCGCGAAAGCCTGCTGGGACGGCCCTACGCCGTGGCCGCGGTGTTCACGACCTGCGTCGGTCCCTGTCCGCGCATCTCCTCCGAGATGAAGCGCCTGCAGGCGGAGTTGAAGGGCACCGATGCCCTGCTCGTTTCCATCAGCGTGGATCCGGAGGCCGATTCCCCCGAGGTCCTGCGCAAGTACGCCGAGGGCTTCGGGGCCGATCCCGAGCGCTGGTTGTTCCTCACCGGAGAGGAAGAGCTGGTCTACGAGCTGGTGCGCGAAGGCTTCAAGATCGGCGTGGCGCGTGCCGGAGAGGAAGAAGTCCGCGTCGGCTTCCAGGTCACCCACGGCACCCAGATCGCCGCTGTCGACAAGCGCGGAAGGATTCGCGGCTGGTACGATAGCCAGACCGACGAGGGGGTAGGTCGCCTGAAGGAGCGCATGCGGTTCCTCGCGACCGAGGATCTTCCGTGAACGTCCCGGCGTTGCCCACCGCCAACGCGGTACTGAACGCGAGCTCGGCGGTGTGCTTGGCCCTGGGGTTCCTGTGGATCAAACAGGGGCGCAAGAGAGCCCATGCCCGCGCCATGCTGACGGCGACGGCCTTCAGCGCCCTGTTCCTGGCCGGGTATCTCTACTACCACTTCGCCGTCGTCCCCGAAGTGGGGCACACGTCGTTTCGGCGGGAAGGCATCGTGCGTGGGCTCTACTACGGCATGCTCATCAGCCACATCCTGCTGGCCGCACTCAACCTGCCGATGATCCTGCGTACCCTGTGGTTGGCGCGCCGCCAGGACTGGGAGAGGCACCGCCGCTGGGCCCGATGGACGTTCCCCATCTGGTCCTACGTGTCCGTCACCGGGGTCCTGGTTTACCTCTGTCTCTACGTCTGGAACCCGCCCGCGGTGGTAGGCTGAGGCGATGGTCCTGGGAAGGAGTCGAGCGGGGCGACAGGTGCGTAGGATGCTGCGGGCCGCCTGGGCCCTGGTGCTCTTGGCGCCCGTGGGCTTCACGTGAGACAGCTGCAAGGAGGCGGTCGCCTCCCAGGGAGAAGGGCTCGCCAGGGGCTTCAACGCCAGCATCGCCTTCATGCTGAGCATGGTCTTCCTGGTTCCCGCGGTCTTTGCGCTCCTGATCTGGAACGCCTACCGCACCGCACGGGTGCGTGCAGAGGTCGCTCCCCTAGCGCACGAGGAGGGCGAGGAGACGAGAGTCGTGTAACCACGGCGCCGGTGCAGCGGTCTGAGCTCCGATGGGGCACCGTCCAACCACTCGGTTCGTGGCCTTGGCCCTGGGGGTCTTGGCCGGCTCTCCGCTTCCCGATCGAGGCCCTTCGACCGGGGCCTTCCCTGGGGGAGGAGCACCTCTGTGGGCCGTCGATCGCGAGAGGGGAGGGCTCCTTCGCTTCGAGGGGGACCTGACGACAGAGTGCTTCGTGCCCCTGGCGAGGGCCACCGACGTGTGGGCCTCGCCCGACGGAGCCTGGGTCGGGGCTCCGGGATGGATCGGGTCCCTCGGGCCGGACGGTCGGCCGGGGGAGGACGAGGTCGCTGCGAATCCCGGAGCGAGCTGCGTGACGCGGCAAGGTCTCGTGTGGGCCGAGCCCGGGGAAGGGCCGACTTCGCGCCTGATGGGCTGGGGTGCGCGCGAGTTCGGGTGGGTCGCAGGGGAGGTGACCTGCCTCGACTACCGGGAGGGACGGCTGGGGATGGGGCTGGCGGACGGTCGCCTGCTCGTTTTCGACGAGGCCTGGAACCTCCTGCGGCGCACCCTCCTCGACGGGCGCATCCTGGCGATCGGTCTGCTGGACGATCGAGGGGGGTGGGCGTTGACCGCCGAGGCTGGGGGAACGCTGCACCGCTTCGGGGGAGGACCGCCCCTGGCGTCCTTCGCGCTTGCCGGCGCGGACCGTCTCGTGCTCGATGGGCGTGACCGCCCCTGGCTCTCCAGCTCGGCCACGGGCGAGGTGTGGCGGGTCGAGGGGCAGCGCGGTCCAAGGACGGTGGGCTGCTGGAAGGGGATCGGGGACATGGTGGTCTGGGGAGAGCGCCTGGCCCTGGCCCTGGGCGGATCCGTACTCCTCCTCGAGCTGGAGACGGCGCGCGTGGTCGCCAGCCAGGGCGGCTTCGGGGGCGTGGTGGATCTCTCCGTTGCCCCGTGGTGGGAGGGCGCCGGTCCCGACGGCTAGCCGCCGGAGGAAGAGGACAGAGCTGCGGCATCCGAGAGCCGCTCCGGATCCACCCCTTCGCCTGAGCGCGGATCATCGCAGCGGATCCGAATCCGTCCCTTGTTCCGACGGCTTCCTAGGGCGCAGGGGAGTCCGTTGCTTCTTCCTGGGAGCGCAGCAAGAGGGCGGCGGCGAGCAAGGTCTTGGCGTCCTGGGTGGCCCCGGCCAGGAGCTCCTGGGGAGTCATGCGCAACACCTCGAGTTCCTCGTCGGGGTCCGGGGAGAGCCCACCTCCGGGAACCGCTTCCAGGCCCCGAGCTTCGAACAGGTGGATCGCCTCGGCGCAGAACCCCGGCGCGGGAAAGAAGGTCGTGCGCGCGGACCAGGACCGGGCTCGGTATCCCGTTTCCTCTTCCAGCTCGCGACGCGCGGCGTCCAGGGGATTCTCGCCAGGCTCGAGGCGACCGGCGGGGATCTCGATCAACCAGTCGCCGACGGCGTGCCGGTACTGACGCACGACGATCAGGCGGCCGTCCTCGAGTACGGGAGCCACGCCTACGGCGCCGTCGTGGTCGACCACGGCCACCTTCTGGGGTCGACCCGAAGGAAGTTCGAGCTCCTCGAGCAGAACGCGGAACACCGGACCGCGGTAGATCGTCTCCGAGGAGCGCAGGGAGACCGCGGGGTTCCTCTTCAAGCGGTCAGCTGGCGCTTTCGCTGGCGCGCGCGGACGTCTTGTCGGATTGGACGATGCGATCCAGGCCCGCCGTGAAGGCCGTGATCGAGTTCGCGATATCGGGTCGGTTGTGATCCATCGCCATCTGGGCGAACTTGCGCAACCGCTTCTGGATCTTGGGGATCTCGCGGACTACCGGATCTTGTTTCCGTTCCTTTGCCGCCTGCTTTTGTTTGATCTCAACAATTCGACGCTCGAGATCCGCAATTCGCTCATCGTCGGTTCTGCGCTTGTACTGCCTACGTGCAGCCGACGCTTCTGATTCGAGATATTGGGAAGTCACCTTGTTTCCTTAGTCCGGGTGTGCACTCGCGCTGGTTCTACTGCGAGAAAGCTAGTCCCTCGTCTTTGAGAACATCTCCGTAGGACGTTGGAGAAGGGAAAAGGAGGGGTCAAAAAGACCCGCGCAAACAACGATTCCCTGAGCCCCGAATCTAGCATGGCTGAGCATGTCCTCAAGGGACTGATGGACCAAACCTCGCGTTTTTAGCCCCCGATTGGGGGATTCCGACCAAGTTTCCGAAGCTAGCGGAGAGGCGTCAGGTAGCAGTTTGATAGATTTCCAGCGACCGGCGGAGTCCCGGGGAAAGCCTCCACCCACCTCCTGCTCTTCGAGTTCCAGACGGGCCGCGCGGGGTCAGGTTTCCGAGTTTGTCCTCGGATGGATCCCAGGTCCGCCGAATCCAGGGCGTCCTGGGCTGTCTCCATGGTCATGAACGAGAACATCGTCGTCCCCGAGGAACGAGCCGGGCTCGAGCTCGACGAGTACCTCTGCCTGCTCTACCCGGGCGTGCACAAGGGGTTCCTGCGGCGTGAGGTGCGCGAGGGGCGCATCCTGGTCGACGGCGAAGAGGCGCGCGCTTCCCAGAAGCTGCGTAGCTTTCAGGTGCTGAGCCTGGACACCGAAACGTGGGAGGAGCGCATGCCCGCGCCACCCCAGGCCGCGGACTTCGACTTGCCCGTTCTGTACGAGGACGAGCACGTCCTGGTCCTGGACAAACCGGCCGGCCTGGCGGTCGAGCCCGAGCGTTGGGCCCGCGAGAACGCCAGCGTGGCCGGCTCCCTGCTCGTGCTGGCGCAGGAGCGCTCCGAGTCGGCCGCCGAGCTCGAATTCCGTCCACGTCTCGTCCACCGCCTGGACAAGGACACCTCGGGGGTTCTGATCGCCGCCAAGGACCTCGAGGCGGAGCGCGCCCTGCGCGAGGCCTTCGACGGTAAGCAGGTTCGCAAGCACTACGTCGCCCTCGTGGAGGGGGAGTACGCCCTCGAGCCCGGCGAGGAGGAGGTGATCGACTTGCCCCTCGGCCCGGACGCGCGGCGCAGCGGTCGCCAGATCGTGGTCGAGGAGGGCGGCAAGCCTTCCCGGACGCGGGTCTCGATCTGGCGCAGGTTCCGTGGCTACACGGCGCTCTCCTGCGAGCCGGTCACCGGTCGAACCCATCAGATTCGCGTTCACCTCGCGGCCCGCGGCTTCCCCCTGGCCGTGGATGCGACCTACGGGCGCAGGGATGCCCTGCGGCTGTCCGAGATCAAGCCGGGCTACCGGGCCAAGCGCGGGCGCTCGGAGCGACCTCTGATCTCCCGCCTGACGCTGCACGCCCTGTCCGTCACCTTCCCTTGTCCGCAGGGTGGCCGGGAGATCACCGTCGAGGCCCCGCTCCCGAAGGACTTCTCCCAGACCTTGAAGCAACTATCCAAAGTGAGACCCTGGACGTCGTGAGACTCAAGCAACGTATCGGCGACTTCCGTGTCCGTGAGCTCCTCCAGGAAGGGGTGATCTCGGAGCGGGGGGACTATCGCATCTACCGCGTGACCAAGCGCAAGCTGACGACGCCCGAGGCCATCAAGGCCCTGGCGGACGAGGTGGGCGTGGAGACCGGTGACGTAGGTGTGGCGGGCATGAAGGACCGCCAGGGCATCACGGTCCAGCACATGAGCGTTCCCCGGGGGCGCAAGGTGCGCTTGAAGACCCCCGAGCTCTTGATCGAGGCCGTCGGCTTCGCCCGTCAGCCCATGGACAGCGCACTCAGTCGAGGCAACGCCTTCGAGGTGATGGTGCGCTCCCTGGAGCACCGGGATCTCAAGCGACTGCGCTTCAACGTGCCCGAGGTTCGTGCCCACGGCCTGGTGAACTACTTCGATGATCAACGCTTCGGCAACCTGCGCCACGACCAGGGCTGGGTCGCCCGCGAGCTGATGCGTGGGGATCCTGGCAAGGCTCTGCGCGACCTGCTGGCGCCCGACAGCAAGAACGACAACGAGTTCTACCGTAGGCACAAGAAGGAACTGCGCGACAACTGGGGCAACTGGAAAGCATGTCGTGAGGTTGCCGGCAAGTTCGGGCAGCACCATTCGGTCTTCGAACACCTGATCAAGAACCCCGAGGACTTTGCCGGTGCCTTCTACTTCGTCGCCGCACGTCTGCGCCTGATCCACCTGTACGCCTACCAGTCCCACGTTTGGAATCGAGCCGTCTGCGACTGGAGCCGAGACGTTGTGCCTTCCTCCCGCCGGATCGTCCTGCGCAGCTCCGAGGGACCGCTGGTCACCTACGCGGGCAAGCCGCCGGCCGAGCTGGGGCGGCGCTCCAGCCTCCGGCTGCCCGGAGAGGGCCTGGAGGACGTGCGCGAAGAGGATTGGATCACACGGCTGGAAGACGTGCTGGCCCGCGACCGGTTGGTGGCCGATCAGTTTCGCATCCAAGGCATCAGCGGCTTTCAGCTGAAGGGCGAAGATCGTGAGCTCGTCGTGCGTCCCTCTCACCTGCGCGTGCGTCCCGCCCAGGACGACAAGCTCAATCCGGGCTTCCACTGCGTGCAGGTGCGCTTCGAGCTGCCGCGGGGAAGTTATGCCACGCTGGTCGTCAAGCGCCTGTTCGCGCGCCTGAACGAGCAGGACGACGACAGCGAAGCGCAGCGCACGCGGCCCCCGGCCCGTACACGACCTCCGCGCCACGGCGGCCAAGGCGACCGACCCAGAAGACCGTATTCCCCGAAAGGAAAGAAGCAGGGATGGCAGAAGAAGAATCGATCGTCGGTGTGATCGGAGGTTCCGGCCTCTACGAAATCGAGGGCCTCGAGGACATCCGGCGGGAGGCGATCTCGACGCCGTTCGGTGAGCCTTCGGATGCCTACGTCACCGGAGTGCTGGGCGGGGTTCGGATGGTCTTCCTTCCGCGCCACGGGGTCGGGCATCGCATCTCGCCGTCGGAAATCAACTACCGCGCCAACATCTGGGGCCTGAAGCGCCTGGGAGTCACGCGCATCGTGTCCGTTTCCGCCGTTGGTTCCATGAGGGAGGAGCTGGCGCCCGGACAGTTCGTGGCCGTGGACCAGTTCGTGGATCGCACGCGCCATCGTCCCGACACGTTCTTCTCGGACGGCGTCGTGGCCCACGTGCTCTTCGCCGATCCGGTCTGCAAGGACCTGCAAGAGACCCTGGTCGGCGTGGGGCGTGAGAACGGAGTCGCGATCCAGGACGGAGGGACCTACCTGAACATGGAAGGCCCCCAGTTCTCCACCCGCGCCGAGTCCCGGACCTACCGCACCTGGAACGTGGACGTGATCGGGATGACGAACATGCAGGAAGCACGCCTGGCCCGTGAAGCGGAGATCTGCTACGCGACGGTGGCCATGGTCACCGACTACGACTGCTGGCACGAGGCCGAGGAGGACGTCACTGTCGAGGCCATCCTGGCCACGATGCGCGCCAATATCGGGCACGCGCGCACCCTGATCGCCCATTCGGTGCCTCGGCTGGGGGGCGAGCGCACATGTGCTTGCAAAGAAGCGCTCCGTTACGCGATCATGACCGAGCCCGCGCGCATTCCGCCGGCAGCCCGGGATCGCCTGGGGCTCTTCCTGGACAAGTACCTCGCCACCTGACCGCTGAACCGGAGAGCTTCGCCATGCGCCTTTCGTCCAAGCCGTTCTGGATCCCGCTTGCGATCCTTCTTTCCCTGGGCGCTTGCACCTCGTCCTCTCGGATCTTGCCGCCGGAGCTCTTCCAGTCGGCCGCGGACGTGGACCAGGACTGGCATCGAGGCCCGAACGTCGCGGTCGGGTTGACCGGTCCGGCGCGCTGGGTGCCCCAGCTGAGCGAGTCCTTCGACACCGGGCGAGCGATGAAGCTGATCCGCTTCATCGATGGCTACTACCGGGCGCCCGCCAACCCGTACTACGACGAGGTCCTCGATCGCGTCGCCGCGGAGATGCGGGAGGCCGGGTTCGGCGAGGACCCGCGCTTCGAGCTGCGCATCATCGAGGAGGAGGCCAAGGCCGACGCCTGGACCCCCGAGAGCGGGGAGATCGTGCTGCAGGCGCCCGGTTCGAAGCCGCGCCGCCTGCACGGCTTCTCGAGCCCGGCGGAGGTCGATCGCACGATGCTGCCCGTCAACTCGCCCTCCTGCAAGGTCGAGGGGGTCGTGGCGATGCACCTGAACGAGGTGACCCCGGGTGCGATCCTCGTGACCGACGTCTCCGCGCGCCAGGTCATGGAGCGTGCCGAGACGGCCGGAGCGGCCGCCGTGGTTTCCTCTTCCCTGGGGATCTACAACATCGATCCCAGTGGCAAGGAGCGTCACCTGGACGCCATTCAGTTCCGTACCGTCGCTCCAGGCACCAAGCTCCCGGTGTTCCAGATCTCTCCCCGCTCCTACGGATCGATTGCCGCCGCGGTCGAGCAGGCCACCGACCCGAGCTCCGTGCGGCTGCAGCTTCAGTCCAAGGTCCGCACCGAGCGCCGGCCGCTGCGCACGCTGGTCGCCACGATCGTGGGATCCTCCCGTCCGGACGAGGCGGTGGCCATGGTCAGCCACATTCAAGAGCCCGGGGCGTGCGACAACGCCACCGGCGTGGGGGGCCTGGCGGAGAGCGCGCGATCCCTGGCCGAGCTCTTGCGCAAGGGCCAGGTCGATTGGCCGGCGCGCTCGGTGTGCTTCGTGTGGGGCGACGAGTTTCGCCAGAGCCGCGCGTGGCTGGACGACACCGAACGTGTGCCGATCGCGGGCTTCTCGTCGGACATGACCGGACAGTCCAAGGAGACCGGAGCCATCGCCCTCCTGGAGCGTATGCCTGACCCCGGTGCCCTGGTCACCTTGCCTCCCGATGCCCACACCCCGTGGGGAGCGGGCAACGTGGAGGAGGAAGAGCTGCTTCCCAATGGCCTGGCGGTGATCGCGCGCTGCGCGCTGGTGGACGTCGGGCTGGTCGAGGGGGGCTGGGCCAGCGCCGACCATCCCTGGGAAGGGGGCAGCGATCACGACGTCTTCATCGAGCGCGGGATCCCCGCCGTCCTCCTGTGGCACTTCACCGATTTCACCTACCACACGAGCCTGGACCGGTTGCCCTACGTCGATCCGGACGAGGTGCGTCGCACGGGGGTTGCCCTGCTCGGGGCGGCCCTCGCCATCGCCGATCCGAAGGCGCCGGACCTGGACCGCTACCTGCGCAGCCTCAAGTTGGAGGAGGACGTGCGCGTCGCGGCGGCCCGGGACGCCAACAACGAGGAGCTGGCCGTGATGTGGCAGAACTGGTGCCTGGGGGCGCGCGAGTGGCTGCGCAACCAATGCCTGGGCATCGATGAAAAGCTGCCCACGGAGCGCAAGTGATGCGACCGAATCGCAGAGAGCTTCTTTCCGGCATGGCCGGAGTCTCCGTTTCCAGGGCGCTCTCCTTGCAGGGAAGCGGTGAGCGTGGCCCCGTGATGGTGGGCAGCGCCAATGCCCTGGCCGGGATGAAGCTGACCTTCGAGGCGCTCGTGGCGGGGGGCGAGCCCTTGGATGCGGCCATCGAGACGGTCAAGGTCGTCGAGAAGGACCCGAACGACCAGAGCGTCGGCCTGGGAGGCCTGCCCAACGAAGACGGTGCCGTGGCTCTCGATGCGGCCTGCATGCACGGGCCCACCCACAACTCCGGGGCGGTGGCCGCGATCGAGAACATCCTGCACCCCTCGGAGGTGGCGCGCCTGGTCATGGAGCGCACCGACCATTGCTTGATCGTCGGGCGCGGTGCCTACGAGTTCGCTCGCATGCACGGCCATCCGCATACGGAGCTTCTGACCGAAGCCTCCCGCGAGCGGTGGCTGCGCTGGAAGGAGGGGCTCAGCGACGTCGACGACCGCCTGGCTCCGCCGCCCTCGAATCCGAACGAAGGCGAGCGCCACGGCTCCACGCCGCCCCTCGATGGCAAGCGCACCGCCCAGGGCCCGGGCTGGGATCGTCCCTACGGCACGATCCACTGCTCCGTGCGCTCCACCCGGGGCGAGGTGGCCTGCACGACGACGACCTCGGGGCTGGCCTTCAAGATCCCCGGTCGAGTCGGAGACTCGCCGATCATCGGAGCCGGACTCTACTGCGACCAGGAGGCCGGTAGCGCCGGCTCGACCGGTCGGGGAGAGGCGGCCATCTTGGCCAACGGCAGTTTTGCGATCGTGGAGCTCATGCGCCAGGGGAAGGCGCCCCTGGATGCGGGCATGGAGCTCTTGCGGCGCATCGAGCGTCAGGTGCAGCGTCAGGCCCGCTGGCAGCCCGCGCTGCTGGACGGCGACGGCAAGCCGGCCTTCTCCGTCAAGTTCTACATCCTCGGGCTGGATGGGGCCCAGGCGGGAGTGAGCCTGCGCGGTGGGGGCAAGTACGCCGTTGCGGACGCCGCGGGCGGACCGCGCCACGAGGAGCTCGAAGCTCTGATGGAATAGGGGGCAGCAGGCCGCCGACGGTCCCGGCGCCCTGACCGCGGGGCCCGTGCAGCCCGTCTCCCCCGGCGCTCGCTCAGTCGTGGCGCATGGAGGAGCGGAACTCGTCCGCATCGAGCCGGCCGTCCCCGTTGGTGTCGAGGGCCGACACGATGGCGGAGGCCCTCACGCGCATGCGCGTGGGGGGGACCAGCTCCTCGAGCTCGGCGGGGTCGATGAAGCCGTCCCCGAACAGGTCCAGGCGTCGGAAGTGGGTGGCGGGACCCGCAATGCGCGGGGGCAGGTTCTGGGCCTTGGGCGGCTTCGGGGCGGTCTCGGCGTAGAGTTCTTCGATGACCTGGATCGGCACCTGGGCCACATCGGGATTGGCCCGCAGCAAGGTGTCGCGCACCAGGGAGGCTATCGGAGCCAGCTCCTGCTGCTCCAGTTCACCGGACTCGTTCGGGTCCATCTGGCGCACGACGACCTGGGGCGAGAGGGCGAGCTGCACGTCGACGAACAAGGTCCCGACCTCCTTTTCATCGAGACCGTGGCTGCGATCTCGGTCGTACAGGCGCAAGAGGTCCTGCACGCTCGGGTAAGGCTCGAGCTCCTCGGAAGGCGGCGGAGGGTAGGGCTTGGGCGCGTCGGCCTCGGCCGGGGTCTCCGCGGGAGGACGGACGCTGCCCGTGCGCTGCAAGGTGCGGCTGAAGTGAATCCCGAACTCTCGCGGGCCGAGGCGCCCGTCCTGATTGAGGTCGTAGGTGAGGAAGCGGTCCCGGTCGAGGCCCAGGGTGGCTTCGCCTTCGCGGAAGGAGATCCAACCGCTTCCGTCGAGGTCGGACTTCTTGAAGTCCTCTTCTCCGCGACCGCGCATCTCGTCGTCACGGGCCTTGCGCAGGGCACGGTAGATCTCCGCCGGTTTGCGCGTGTCGCCTTCGGGCAGCTTCCAGTCCTTCAGGGGAAGGCCGTCCTTGCGCGTCCCCTTCGCTTGCTCCTGGGCGTCGGGCCAAGGGGCCAGGGCCAGCAGCAGGGCGATGAAGAGGGTCCGGGGAGTCAGGCGCATGGGCAGAGACTGGACCTTCTCTTCGTTTCTGGCAAGGCCCGCTTCAAGACCCCGTCTTGCCCCGCTTGCGATCGGTGCGCCTGGGCCTGGCCACCTGCTCCCTGGCCGGCGCGGTGAGGGCCGTCTGGCTCTCCACGGTGGGCAGGAGGGCCAGCTCGATGGCCTCCTCGACGTGGCCGATCAGGTGGACCTCCAGGGACTGCCGGATCTCGAGCGGGAGACGCAGAATCTCCTGGGCGTTGCGGCCGGGGACGACCACCTCGGGAATGCCGGCCCGGGCCGCGGCCAGGAACTTCTCCCGGATGCCTCCCACCGGCAACACGGTTCCGAGCAGGGAGATCTCACCCGTCATGGCCAGGTCGTGGCGCGAGGGCCGGTCGGTGAGGAGCGAGATCAGGGCCACGGCGATCGCAATGCCGGCCGATGGACCGTCCTTGGGAGTCGCGGCCGACGGAAAGTGCAGGTGCAGGTCGACCTGGTCGAAGACGTCCGCCTGCAGGCCGAAGCGCTGGGCGCTGGTGCGAATGAAGGAGGTGGCCGTTTGCACCGATTCGCGCAGGATCTCGCCTACTTGACCGGTCAGGATCATGCGTCCCGATCCGGCCATGCTCACCGCTTCGATCGGCAGGAGGGAGCCGCCCACCGAGGTCCAGGCCAGACCGGTGGAGACCCCGACCGCGGGACGGCGCAGGCGTAGCTCCTCGTCGACCGTGTGGGGACCGATGAGACCCAGCAAGTCGCTCTTCTTGACCCGCAGGCCTTGCTTGTCGTGCACGATCTGCACGGCGGCCTTGCGCGCCAGGGAGATCAGGAGGCGCTGCAGATGCCGAACGCCGGCCTCCTCGGTGTAGCTGCGGATGAGGCTTTTCAGGGAGCTGGGGGTGATGCGGAGCTGGTTCGGACGGATCCCGGCGTGGTCGAGGGCGCGCGGCAGGAGATGCCGTCGGGCGATGGTGTACTTCTCCGACTCGGTGTAGCCGTTGAACTCGATGATCTCCATTCGGTCGAGCAGGGCTTCGGGGATCTCCTCGGGCTCGCTGGCCGTGGCCAGGAGCATGCAGCGCGAGAGGTTGAACGGCATGCCGAGGTAGTGGTCCAGGAATTCGGCGTTGTGCTCGGGATCGAGCAGCTGCAGGAAAGCGCCGGCGGAAGTGCCTTCACCCCCCAGGCTGAGCTTGTCGATCTCATCCAGCAGGATGACCGGATCGGAGCTTCCGCTGCGGTGGATGCCCGCCAGGAGGGCGCCGGGCGTACTGCCTTCGCGCTTGTAGGACTGTCCGGTGATCTCCCGTTCGTGGGTCATGGCCCCGACGGGAATGGTCAAGAAGCTGCGCCCCAGGGCTTTGGCGACCGAGCGTCCCATGCTGGACTTGCCCGTGCCCGGCGGCCCGACGAAGCACAGGACCGTGCCGCGCGCTCCGCCCCCCAGCTTGCGGACGGCCAGGAACTCGGCGATGCGCTGCTTGACCTGGGGCAGTCCCACGTGACTGCGGTCGAGTCGGCGGATCACCTTCTGAAACGAGCGTCCCGAGGCCGACCTGCGTCCCCGGGGAGTCCAGGGCAGCTCGAGCACCCACTCCAGGTGACCGCGCACGCGGGCGGATTCCGGCGACGCCGGGTCCAGCGTGCCCAGCTCCTCGATCTCGCGGCGAGCCCAGAGGCGCACCTGCTTGGGCAGCCTGGTCTTGTTCAGCTTGGCTTCCAGACGCTTCACGTCCTCGCGGCGACGGGGTTGCGAACGGGTCGAAGCGAACCTCTCCGGCGCGCGTTCGGCGGCGCTCTCTCGCTGGATCAGCTCGACCTCGAGCAGGTCGCTCAGGAACTCCGCCCGGGAGAGCGGGGAGAGCTCGGCGACCAGGTCCGCCCGTTCGGTCAGGCTGAGGGGAAGAACCGAGGCGACCAGGTCGGTGATGCGGCAGAGATCGGAGCCGTACATGGGGATCAGCTCGTCCAGCCCACCCGAGAACCCCGGGTCGAGGGGATTCATGGAGCGTAGCTGGCTCGTCAGTCTCTCGATCGGAGCCCTCGGGGCTGCCGTGAGGTCCCCTTCGGGCGCCTCGGCCACGTGCGCCATCGTCCCGTCGGGAGTGTCCTCGATCCTCCGGAGGGTCACCCGTTCGAGGCCCTGCAAGACGGCCCGGGTGTGCCCGCAGGGCGCGGGGGCCCACGTCAAGAGTCGCACCAGCACTCCCACGCTGGGGACCTCACCGTGGAGCGGTCTGTAGGCGGCGACGAACCGTGGCTCGGGGCTCGGAAGGTCTCCGGCGAGAACCCCCCGGGGCAGCTCTTCCAGGGTCACCGCCTGGGCGTCTCCTGGAAAAACGACGGCGTCCGAGAGCCACAGGAGCGGGACGAGGTTGGGCATGGGCCGATGAGGAGGCATGGGTGGCGAGTGCCCTTCGAAGGCACCTCCCTCCTATCGGTCCCGCCGAACCGGGTTCTCATGGCGGATCGCCTTGTTGTGCGGGGTGGAAGGAAATGCCCTGAAGAGCCTTCCGACCGGCCCCGCTAGAGCGCTTCCAGGAGGCTCGCGCTGACCCGTTCGACGTCTTCCTCGGCCAGGAACGGGTGCACCGGCAGGCACAGGACTTCCCGGGCCAGTCTCTCGGCGTTGGGGAAGTCGCCCGGTCCGTAGCCCCACGGCGCGGCGGCTTCCTGGAAGTGGACCGGCTCGGGGTAATGGATCCCGGTGTGGATGCCCTTTTCCTGGAGCTTGGCGCGCACCTGCTCGCGATCCCCGGTGACGCGCACGGCGTACTGGTGGAAGACCGAGCCCTCGGCGGACGTGATGGGGGACAGGCCCGGGACTCCGCGCAGGGCCGCGTCGTAGCGCCGGGCAATCTCCTGGCGGCGCGCCGTCCAGCCGGCAAGCTCGGGCAGCTTGGCGTTCAGCACGGCCGCCTGGAAGGCCTGCATGCGGGCGTTCGTCCCGAGCGTTCCGTGCTGGTACTTGGCGTGCATGCCGTGGTCGCGCAAGAGGCGCAGGCTGCGGGCGAGCTCGGCACTCCGGGTCAGGAGCAGGCCCGACTCTCCGGCGGCGCCCAGGTTCTTGGTAGGGTAGAAGGAGTAGGTGCACGCGTCCCCGAGGGTCGCGCAGCCGTAGTCTTGCCGTCGGGCCCCGTGGGCTTGGGCGCCGTCCTCCAGGAGCGCCAGCCCGTGCTCGTCGGCCAGCTTGCGGAAGGCCGGCATGTCGCACAGCTGTCCGTAAAGGTGGACCGGAAGCAGCGCCTTGATCGGTGCGTCTTCTCGGGCGAGCACCTCGGCCGCCCGTACGGGGGACAAGAGAGCCGTGTCCAGTTCGACGTCCGCCAGGACCGGCCGCGCGCCCACCCAGGCGATCGTGCTCACCGTGGCGAAGAAGGTGAAGGGCGTGGTCAGGACGGCGTCGCCGGGACCGATGCCGAGGGCCTTCAGGCCCAGGATCAGGGCGTCGGTTCCCGAGGAGACGCCCACCCCGTGGGCCACCTGGCTCAGCTCGGCGAAGTCGCGCTCGAAGCGTTCGACCTCGGGACCGAGCACGTACTGACCGCTGTGGAGCACGCCCAGGAGCCCTTCCTCCAGGCGTTTGCCCAGGGCGCGTCGTTCGGCCGCCAGGTCGAGGACGTGGATGTCGCGAAGCTCGGTGCGGGTCATGGTGAGGTGAGGATCAGGAGTAGGGGCGGATCTCTCCGGACTTGAGCTTGGCCATGTAGTCCTTCAGCTCGTCGCGCACCCGGTCGGACAGCAGCACGACCCCCAGGACGTTGGGCAGCGCCATGCCGAGGATCATCAGGTCTCCGAACTGGAGAACGTTGGTCGAGCTGAGGATCGAACCCAGGAAGACGAACACCAGGAAGATGATCCGGTAGAGCATCGAGCTCTTGTCGCCGAACAGGAAGGCCCAGCAGCGTTCACCGTAGTAGGACCAGGAGATCATCGTGGAGAAAGCGAACAGCACGACGGCGACGGAGAGCACGTGGGGGAACCAGGAGATCTGCTCGCCCATGGCGTGGGAGGTCAGGGCGGCGCCCTGGTCCGTGGCCACGTACTCGGCGTACTCGGGCTTGTTGTAGGCCCCGGTGATGACGATCACCAGCGCGGTCATCGTACACACGAGCACCGTATCGATGAACGGCTCGAGCAGGGCCACGATGCCTTCGCGCACCGGGTAGGGGGTCTTGGCGGCGGAGTGGGCGATGGCGGCCGAGCCGATCCCCGCCTCGTTCGAGAAGGCGGCCCGCTTGAAGCCCAGGATCAAGACGCCCAGGAAGCCCCCGTACATGGCGTCCGGGTTGAAGGCACCGCCGATGATCTCGCCGAAGGCCCAGGGGATCTTCTCGGCGTTCATGCCGATGATGACGAGGGCTCCGGAGATGAAGACCACGCACATGAGCGGGACGACGGCCGCGGCGGTGGCCGCGATGCGCTGGATGCCGCCGATGATGACGACGCCGACGATGGCGGTCATGGCCAGGCCGTAGACCCAGTTGTAGTCGGCCAGGAACGGCATGCGCACCTGGAGGGCGTTCAAGGACTGGTTCACCTGGAAGGCGTTGCCGCCAGCCAAGGATCCTCCGATGCACAGGACGGCGAAGAACACGGCCAGGAAAGCGCCCAGGCCTCCCATGCCCTTCTCCCGCAGGCCGCGCGAGAGATAGAACATGGCCCCTCCCATCACGCGACCATCGGGGCGAACCTCGCGGAAGGCCTGTCCCAGGGTGCACTCGGTGAACTTGGAAGACATGCCCAGGAGACCTGCGATGATCATCCAGAAGGTCGCTCCTGGACCTCCGGTTCCCACGGCGATGGCCACCCCGGCGATGTTGCCGAGACCGACGGTGGCCGAGAGAGCCGCTGTCAGGGCCTGGAAGTGGCTGACCTCACCTTCGTCGTCCGGATCGTCGTACTTGCCGCGCGTGACCGCGATTGCGTGTCCGAAGCCGCGCAGGTTGATGAAGCCCATGCGCAGGGTGAAGAAGATCGCCCCGAGCACGAGCCAGACCACCGTGAACGGCAGGACGATTTCCCCCTCTTCCCCGTCGTCCCAGAAGCAGATGTCGAAGAAGAAGACTTCTCCGATCCAGCCGTTGACCGTGCCCGCCGCCGAGTCGACCGGCGCCAGGAACTCGTTGACCGTTTGGAGGAATCCGCCTTCGTCCGCGGCTGTTTCCACCGGCACCTCGTCCTGGAGAGCCTCCACCCCGGGGGCGGTGAAGAAGAGGGCGAAGAGGAGGGAGAGGAGGAAGAGGGGGTGCGGGCCTGTCCGCATGCTTGGGCTCCTTCGGCTACGGCGGGGGCGAGATGGTGCCAAGGGTTCCGTACGGTTGCAAATATCGGGCCCCGCGACTCGAATCTGTGCCCGTCCAGCAACGCTCCACGCGCCTCCTACCCCTGGAAACCATGCCCCTTAACTCCCTTTCCCTGATCTCTTTCGTCAGTGCCCTGGCCCTCGCGCAGCCGCAGCCGGTTCCCTGTCCCGCCGCCTCCGAACTGGACCAGGCCGAGCTCGAGTCGTTGACCGAGACGATTCGCGCCGAGATCGAAGCCCTGCGTGGCGAGAGGTTCCCCCGCGCGGTGCGCGTCAGCGTGGCGGACAGGGAGTCGTTCCTCGCCTACGCGAAGAAGCGCATGGACAAGATGACGACTCCCGAGGAGTTCGCGGCCCAGGAGATGAGCGCCAAGCTCCTCGGTCTGATCCCCGCGGAGATGGACTACCTGGCCACGCTCTTCGACCTGCTCGAGGAGCAGGTGGGGGGGTTCTACGATCCCGAGACCGAGTCGTTCTTCCTGATGGCCGGTTTCGGTGGAGACCTCGCCCGCGTCATCCTGGCCCATGAGCTGACCCACGCCCTCGACGATCAGCTGTACGACATCGACGGAACCCTCGAGCGTCGCGCGGACAATGCGGATGCCACCTTTGCCTACCACGCGGTCGTGGAGGGCAGCGGGACGGCGGTCATGAACAAGTGGACGATCTCCAAGCTGGCCGAGCTGGACCAGGGCGAAGTCAGAAAGGCCGGCAACATGGGGCAGGAGGCCCTGTCCAAGGCACCGCCGTTCCTGTGGAAGCCCCTGATCGGCTCGTACCTCAAGGGAGCGTCCTTCCTCGCTCGAACGAAGAGCGTGCTGAAGGGGCAGATGACGATGCCCGAGCTGGAGGACTTTCGGCGCGCCTTCCAGGATCCTCCGCGCTCCAGCGAGCAGATCCTGCACCCCGAGAAGTACTGGGACTCCGAGCGGAAGGACGAGCCCGTGCCCGTGGGTTTCGAGGCGGGGGCCTGGTCCGACGACGTGACCGTCCTGCACGAGGACACCCTGGGCGAGATGGGCATGGCCCTGTTGACCCAGGACCTGGGGGATCGGGCCGGCCTGGTGAATCCCCTCGCCACGATGAAGATGAAGTACACCCACGCTCCGTCCGAGGGATGGGGCGGAGATCGCTACCAGCTGCTGCAGGTCGGCCAGGGACGTGTGCTGGTGACCAAGAGCGTCTGGGACAGCGAGACGGATGCGCGCGAGTTCCGCGGGTCCCTCGTGGCTTCGCGCCAACACTTCGAGTCGGCCACGGGCCTCCTGGCGGAACGGCTCGAGCTCTCCGGCTCGGGCCTCCTGATCGACCCTTCCGTCTCGGGCGAACAGGTTCACTTCGCCCTGTGGGTGGGCTGCGAGCCGGTCGCGGTCGAGGGACTCCTGGCACAGCTGCGCTAGGGCGTCGTCTTCAGCCGAAGTGGGACGGGCGGGGCCCCTTCCCCTTGGGGGGGAGGCCGCCCGACACACGGCCGGTGAAGAGGAAGGCGCCTTCGATGCGCCAACCGGGGCGGGGGGCCTCGAGCCCCTCGGTCTCGAGTTGCCAGCGGCTGAGGAAGAGCTCGAGGGGACGGCCGGGGGCATCGGCCTCGACGATCTCGACCTTCTCGCCGGTCAGGGGATTGACGATGTGGCGCACCCGTCGCACGCGCAGGGAGACGTCCATGCAACCGCCGGGATCGTCGGATTCCCCGAGGGGCGCCAGGTAGGCCCCGGCGGGACAGTCGAGAACGAGGGGGTCCCGGACGCCATCGTTGGGACCGACGTAGTTCACGTCCAGGGCGAAGCCGGCCACGCTCACCGCCAGGACGTGTCCCTCGCGCAGCTTGCGGGGGACACGGCGGGCGTCGGAGACGTAGGTGGCGATGGGGTAGGTCTCGGGGGTCGCTCCGAACGGGCCCGGGTCGTCCGGGAGGGGCTGGTTGGCCAGGCCGTGCACGAGGGCAT
>JAUIEE010000044.1 GCA_030428965.1 bacterium
GCTCTACCACACGAACTGGGATCACCACGGCAACGCCAACAGCAACCTGGGCAAGCCCCTCGAGAAGATCTGTCGCGAGGTGGACCGACCTTCGGCGGCCCTCGTGAAGGACCTCAAGCGCCGCGGCCTCCTGGAAGACACCATCGTGGTCTTCGGAGGCGAGTTCGGGCGCACGCCCATGGCCGAGGTCCGTACGAGCAACCCCGGCCGCGACCACCACATCGAGGCCTACACCATGTGGTTCGCCGGCGGAGGGTTCCGGGCGGGAACGACCCTGGGCCGCACCGATGACCTGGGGTTCTCCCCGGTGGAAGATCCCGTCCACGTCCACGACATGCAGGCCACGATCCTGCACCTGCTCGGCATCGAGCACGAGAGCTTCACCTACCGCTTCCAGGGGCGCGACTTCCGCCTGACCGACGTCGCCGGTGAGGTGGTCCACAAGATGCTGGCCTAGGGCGAACGCCGGGCCGGCCCCCCTGCTGCCCGCCTTGCACGGGAGGCACGAAAAAGGCGCCCGGCCCCCATCGAGGGGACCGGGCGCCGTAAGCGAGGCTTGCTCTCAGCGGCGGCCCTGGACCGTCGCGCCCCCCGGACCGGTGATGCCACCGAACGGACGGCCGGAGCCCTCCGAGGGCACCAGCACGTTGGAGACGTTGAGCTCGGGGGCCCCACCGGGCTCGAAGACGCCGATGCGCACGTTGCCGCGCGTCGGAGGCGTCGTCGCCGTGAAGCCGAAGTTGTAGAGGGTTCCCCAACGGATGGCGTTGGCGTTCGCGTTGGTCGCGAAGTCGTCGGTCGACCAGCTGACGTCGGTGGCCGTCCGGCTCGAAGGCCAGTCGGTGCCGTCGTAGGGGTCGCCGCTGTGCCAATCCACATCGTGGAAGTACTCCTCGCTGACGAGGGAGGAGCTGGGCACGTCAACGCTGAAGCCGCCGGCACTCTGCTGGGAGTTGAGGTTCTGGATCGCGTACTCGTAACGCCACTTGTTGTTGCCAAGGGAGGTCACGCGGGAGCCCAGGTAGAAGTAGGTCTTGATACCGCTGACGCCTTCGCTCGTGTTGAGCACCGGCTTGATCTCGACCGAGGCATCCTGGTTCGCCCAGGCGTAGATGGCCGGCTGCTCACGCTGGGTGGCACCGCCGCCATCGACGTTGTTGACGGCCTGGACGACCACGCGACGCCAGGAGGCGTTGTTGATCGAAGAACCGGCCTGGGCGTCGTCCGCCGTGATGTACTGGCTCTCGATGAAGTACTCCGCGCCGGCATTCATGGCCGGATCGATGTCCTCGACGTGAACCTGCAGGCGACCGCGGATCGTGTTGTTGCCCGTGGGAGCCGGGGACCCTTCCGTGTGGGAACCGTCGGTCGGGTTGACGAAACGCTTGGAACCACCGTTGCGGCCGTCGTTCAGGCCGGAGGTGTAGGTGTCCGCGCAGCCCAGGCCGAGGGTGTCGCAGCCCGTCGCGATGCAGGGGCTGCAGCCAGCTTCGGTCTCGCTGACGGCGCAGAACCCGTGCTTGAGCCAGCTCTGGCCGACCTGCTCCAGGCGACCGTCCTTGTAGCGGAACATGTTCTGGGCGATCACGGGGTGACGGGTGTCACCGCCGGAGTCGTACCAATCCAGTTCCGCGGTGCCCTTGTTGCAGGACTGGGTCGAGAAGGCGTAGGCGGCGATGCCGTTGGCCGTGCCGTGGTAGACGATGTCGTTCGAGTTGCTGAACGAGACACCGACGTCCCAGACGATGACGTCGGGGGTGCCGGCACCGGCCGCCACGGAGGGCGGAACCGCCTGCGGCTTGAGGAGCTGCTGGCGCTTGGGCACTTCTTGGATCGAAGTGGCGTCGACGCCGAGGATGAGGGTGGCCACGCGGGTGCCGCGCGGCGCCTCCATCTTCATCGCACCGGACAGGCTCCCCAAAGCCATGTCCCCGACGATGATCAGGCCACCGTCCGCGGTGGCGCTGGTGTGCAGGTTGTCCACGGTGAAGGCGTCGGCCAGGGTGGCGGTGCGCACGTCGATCGTGCCGGCGGCCGTGAAGGTGAACTGCGGGTCCTGCAGCGGGACGATCTCGCCCTGGATCGAAACGAGCTGAAGCGCATCCCCGGGCGCGTTCAGCTGGCCGCGGATGATGCCGGCCGCATCCATGAGGATCTGGCCGGTGGCCTCGAGCCTGGCAGTCCCCTGACCGGCGCCTTCCGCCGCGCTGAGGGCCCAGTCTTGCATCCGATCCTCGAAGAGGAACTCGACGAAGCCCTGGGAGGCCTCGACCGTCGTCTCCTGGGGAGCAGCTTTCTCTTTCACGTTGGTCGCGCTGACGCACCACCCCACGCAGGTAGCGAGGAGGAGTCGCTGCACATTTTTCTCTGTCAGCATTGGGGAGATTCCTAGATAGGGTTGGCTTTGCTTTCGTGGAGTCCGGTCAAAAGCCTCGACCGGGCCCTTCATGGTAGCAGGGAACGTCCTTTCTGACGGTAAGAAGGCCGGGCCCAATCCCGGTCAACCGAGGCGCTCCCGAAGGGCCGCGCGCCCCGCGACGCCGCAAGAGGGCCTGGAGAGCCCTCGGCGGGCCTCCTGCACAGCGAGGAATCGGAGCCCGGATCGCGAGCCACGGACGCGCCTCGGCCCCGATTGGGTCCCATGACCCACGTCGCGGCGCCTGTACGACGCTACTCGCCGAGCCCTTCCAGGCTCGTCAGGAGAGCCTCGATGCGGGTCTGGGGATCGAGGGTGAGGCAGCGGCGTACCTCTTCCAGGGCTCCCTCTCGGTCCCCCAGGGCCAGGTGAGCCTGGGCCAGCCGGGTCAGGGTATCGACGTCGAAAGGGGGCTCGGAGAGGGCGGCCCGGTAGTGGACGATGCCCTGGGCGAAGTCGCCCCGCTGGCAGAGGAGGCCGGCCAGGTTCTCCCTGGCGGGCACGTGGCCAGGGTCCAGGACGAGCACCTGCTCGAAGGCAGCCTGGGCACCGTCCAGGTCGCCGGCCATGGCCTGGGAGACCCCGAGGTTGTAGCGCAGCTCGGGCCGGTCGGGGAACGCCCGGGAGGCCTTGGCGTAGGTCGCCAGACTCCGCTCGACCTGGCCCGCCCGGCGATAGAGCTGGGCCAGGCGGTCGAACTCACCGGGATCGGGCTCGGCCGCGAGGAACAGCTCGTAGCCCTCGATCGCTGCCTCGAGGTTCCCGCGCGCCTCCTGGAAGCGAGCGAGATCGAGCCGCAGGTAGGGCGAAGCGCGGTCGTCCTCGAGGGCCCGCTCGAGGTGGTCGACGAAGGCGGACGGATTGCCGTCGAACAGGTTCAGCCAGGCGAGCTCGACCCGGTTCTGCAGGCTCGGCAGCCAGCCGTGACGTTCGACGAACGAAGCGTGGGCGAGAGCCTGGGACGCCCGACTCCGTAATTCCGGGGACAGCTCGAGGTCAGGCGTGACCAAGGCCTCGTCGCGCAACTCCTGGAAGCCGGCCAGCCCCTCGGAGCTCGCACGACCGTGGTACTGGATCAGGCCGGCGTGCACGACGGCCGCCCCGGTCCCCGCCATGGCCAGCCCGAAGGCCCCGCCGGCCAGGGTCAGACGTCCGCCGCGCTTGAGCACCCGGCGACCCAGCCGCTGGTCCGGCAGGTAGATCAGCTGCACCAACTTGAGGAACAGGAACGCCAGCACACCCGACAGGCCGAGCGAGAGCAGGAAAGGAACCACCCCGTACAGTCCGCGCACCACGAGGAGCAGGACGACGAAGACGACCCCGAGGAAGACCTCCTCCGGCAGGCTCGCGTCGTAGCGCGGACGCTCCTTGGCTCGAGTGCGGGGAGTGGCCCCCAGGGAAGGACGTCCCAGGCCGAAGTAGAGCGCATCGGTGGGACAGACGCTGACGCAGTCCAGGCACTTCATGCAGCCCGGGTCCACGACCATTCCGTAGTCCCGGACCTCGGCGTGCACACGGACGTTCGAGCTGCACACGGCCGTGCAGTGGCCGCAACCGGCGCAGGCGTCGGTCACGCGAATGCGACCGACCGCCAGCTTGTCGCCCAATCCGAAGAGCGCTCCGTAGGGGCAGGCGTAGGTGCAAAAGCCCTTGGCGCCCAGGAAGTAGACGCACACAAAGCCCGTGACGAAGAAGGTGAACAAGGCCACCGGCCAGGCAGGAAAGGTGTCCCAGAAACCTTCCTTGGTCAGCGCCAGCCGCACCTGGGTGACGTCGGCCCCCAGCACGGCCCGGTAGACGAGGGGGTAGGCGAACATGTAGAGCGCGGCCCCGAGCGGCACCCACACGAGCAACCGCGAGCGGAACGGGCGCGGGTGGATGCCCAGCTTGCCGAGCAACCAGCGGCTCCCATCCTGGAGCGCGACCAGGTGGCAGGCCCAGCCGCAGAACCAGCGGCCGAGGACCAGGGTCGAGGCCACCGTCAGGGCAAAGAAGACGAAGCCGGCGTTGATGATGCCGTGCTTGGAAAACTCCATGGCCTCCGAGGGCTCCAGCGGCGAGAGCGTCCGGCCCGAGCTCACCCAGTGGGCTACGTGGAGTGCGATCAAGAGGTGCACGCCCAACAAGACCCAGGCACGCCTTCGCCCGGCTTTGGAGGGACGGATCTTGGCCTTGGCACTCATCTCGACTTGGCGCGGGACGTCAACCGTCCCACGCGGAACGACCGCGCAATCCTAGCAGACCCGTTGACCTAGGAGCCTTCCGACACGGGATCCGAAGGTCCCCGCGCGATCTGTCTCCGATCGAACTTGCCGTGGGGCGTTCGCGGGAGCTCCCCCGGCCACAGGTGAACCTGGGCCGGACGCATGTAGCCCGGCAGGTCCTTGCGACAGTAGCGGCGAAACTGCGCGGGATCCCAGCGTTCGCTCGGCACGATCGCCACGGCCACCCGGGACTCGTGGTCGGTCCCCGTACAGCCAAAGGCGACGACCTCCAGAACGAGACCGGAGGCCAGGACCAGCTCCTCGACCTCCTCGGGACTCACCCGGAAACCGCTCGACTTGATCAACCCGTCCCCGCGCCCGACGAACCACAGGTCGCCGTCTTCGTCCATGCGCACGAAGTCCCCCGAGTGCAGCACGGCTTCGTCCCCGATCCTGGCGGCCAGGTGAGGGCAAGGCTTGAGCACGCGACGGGTCTCTTCCGGTCGTCCCCAGTAGCCCTGGAACAGGAGCGGACCGCCTTGGATCAACTCCCCCTCCTCGCCAGGCGCACAGAGCCCGCGCTCGGGATGGACCACGAAGACCTCCACGTGCGGGATCGCCTGTCCGATCGATCCCCGCTTGCTGGCGTACTTCTCCGGATGCAGGTAGGTCGCACGAAAGCCCTCGGTCAACCCGTACATCAGGAAGATCGAAGCCCCGCCGAAGACCTGGGGCAGCAGCTCGAGGATCGGATCGGGGATCTTGCCGCCGGTGTTGGTCAGGTAGCGCAGATCCGGCAGGGAAACGGGGTTGCCCACCAGGTAGCGCACGAGCGGCGTCCAGATGGCGGGCAGCGCGGGCAAGCCCGTGATGCGGTGCTCCCGCAAGACCCGAACGATCTCCGCCGGCATCATGGTTCCGAGCAAGGAGACGCTCCCTCCGACCAGGAACTGGGTCGTCAACTGGCTCAGACCGTAGTCGAAGCTGAACGGCAAGAGGCCCAGCACCCGGTCCTCGGCAACGTTCTGCAGGTAGGTCGAAACACTGAGCGCTCCCAGGGTCAAGTTGCGGTGGCTCAGCATCACGCCCTTGGGTCCACCGGTGGATCCGGAGGTGTAGAGCACGGCAGCCAAGGCATCGGGCCCGACCTCGCGCGCTTCGGCCTGCCACCCACTCGCGGCATGCGGCCACGAATCGGCGGGCAGGTCTCCGGATTCCCCTGGGACCAAGACCGCCGGGGGCAGGGCGACCTCGAGCTGCAGCAACGCCCGCAGGCGCCGTGCATCGGTCACCAGGAGGCGCGGGCGACAGTCCTCAAGGACCATGGCCAGCTGTCGGGGGGTCCACTGGGAGTTGACGTTGACGAAGGCCGCCCCGACCCAGGCCGCCGCGAACATGGCCACGACCTCCTCGATGGACTTGGACAGGTGCACGCAGACCCGATCCCCGACCGAGAGCCCCTTCGACTGGAACCAGCCGGCCAGGGAAGCCACCTCGCGGCCGAGCTCGGCGTAGGTCACCGCGCGTCCCTCCTCCCGCAGGGCCACCCGTGCGGGATGGGCCTCCAGGCTCCCCTGGAGGAGACGGACCAGATCGAGCTCGGCGGTCATGGCGTCCAGAGCATATTCGATCGGGCGCAAGGAACGAGCTTCCCCGGGACATCCCAGGGGCATGAAGTGGATCGCCTGCTCCGTCCTCGTCGCCCTCACTTGCTGTGCCGCCCCTCTGGACGGGGATGGCGTCTTCGCCGTTCCGGGGTCCTACCCCGAGCGTCCACGTCTGCGCTTCGCCGATGGGCAGGTCTCGCTCAACGACACCTGCATGATTCGCTTGAGCAACAAGCTCAATCCGAAGATTCCTCCGATGTACGTGAACGGCCAGCCTCTGGGCTTCTGCTGAACCCCTTGCCCGGACGTCTTCGTGCAGGACGTCGATCAGTTCCTCGTCCGCAAGGGCATCACCCTGGGAGGCTACCTGGATCCCTCCAGGCCTGCGGTCCTCGAACCGAGTCACATGGCTCGCGTGAACTACGAGACCTACTTCTTCGCGGATGCCGGCGGGAGAGAACGCTTCCTCGAAGCCCCCCTCCACTACTGCGGATGGGTCACCGATCCGGTGACGAAGAGTCGCTTCCGCCCCTCCGCGACCTCCCTTTCTTCGTCCTGGAACGACGTGCTCTACTACTTCTCCTCGCACGCTTCCTACCGGGCCTTCCAAGAGTCCCCCCAGCGGCACGTGCTCCCGGGCTACCGCATGTAGTCCGCCATCCAACCGGCGACTGGACGCTTCGCGCTAGCAAGCGCGAAGCGGGCTGTCTTTGGGCACTTTGGTCCACGTTCGCACTTCCCGAATGCGAGTGCGGCCAGGGCCTCAGGCCTAAAAAATACTTCATTGCGCGGCTTCGACGGAACGCTCGAAAAACGTTCGAGAAGGGCCGAATGAGCGCTCTTTCACGCTCCTAAGCCCATCGAGCCAAGAGCCTTAAGCCGGGTTCCGTGGACTTCTGCGTTTTCCACGAAGGCGCGCTGCGAAGCCCCGTCGAGAACGCACTCGCGAGGATCCCCCTCAACCGTTCGGGTTGACGATTCGAAAGCAAAGTCCACGATTCGCCACGGCCCTTCTACCTGGCTTCCGTAGGCCGGCCTGAACCGTTCACTCGGGCAGCCTCGGGACTCCTGTCAGGCACCAGCGATCTACACCGTCTCGAGGACTAGCACTGATGAAGCAGCTTCAAAGGCTCCTTCGGGGAGTCGTTCCGTCTGCGTTCTTGGCCCTGCTCGCGCTCGCTCCCACGTCGGCTTCCCAGGAGCCCTGTCAGGCCGGAAACGCCAGGAACAATTCCCACAGTCCCCTGGTCCGCGGGTACGACTTCGTTCCCGTGACCAACGACGACGCCTATGGCTTCTACGTGGTCTACAGCGAGCGTATCCCGGCGGCGGGATCGGGATCCACGGCCACGGTCGGCAACACCGCCGGAATCTTCGTCTTCGACCTGGGGAACCACGAGATCCTGATCTTCGGCTCGGGCTACGGAAACCACCCGGTGGCCGTCAACGACGCGCGCTTCGACGCGGCCCGCGTGCACGAGGTCGTCGAGTCGTGCATGGGCTACAACGCCGACGAGGTTCGAGTACGCTTCGCCGTGCCCCACGGACACTCCGATCACGTCAACGGAGCTTTCCTGCGTTCGCTCCTGGAGCTGGGCTTCACGGTGGTCGAGATCATCTTCCACCGGGGGGACTACGGTCTGGTCAACGGCGTTGGCGGCTGGACCGACCAGCTGCGGGCCACGTTCAATCCCCTGCGGGGCGGAGATCCGCGCAACGGCCGCCCCTGCGGTGAGGAGCTGCAGAGCTACCTCTCCCCCCTCGGCAAGATCTGGTTCGTCTGGCGCGCCTCTCACCATACGAACGGTGCCATGGACCTGGTCCTCGACGTGTTCGACAACCCCAGCGACCGCATGCTCATCCTCGGGTCGGCGGTCGGCGGCCTGTGCCCCGCCTCCCCCCAGGGCACACGGCTCAAGATCAAGGCCCACGGGAACGTGCGGGTAAGCGGAGGCTCGGAGCCCCCGGACGAGCCCGCCGATGGCGGAGACCCCCCGGCCCCTTCCTGCTGCGAGGCGATGTCCTATGGCTGTGACATCAACCCGAACGAGAGCCTGGTGCTGATGTCGGGCCTCTCCTCCCCCGGAGAAGACCTTCAGTTCGGCGTGGACAATCCCCTGGGCACCCAGCGCTCCGGCTCCATTCCGGTCGTCTGGTTCAGCTGGCGGCCCGACCCGGCCTATCCCTGTGGGAGCCTGGCGGAGAACCGTGGCATGGGGGCCTACGGTGCGGTGGGCGAGTTGCTGGTCCCCAGCTCTCCCAAACCCTTCAAGACGGTGGTGGGTCCCGCTTGGTCCGGCCCGGGCGAGCCGGCCCCGATCACCCTGTCGATCCCGAACAACGAACACCTGATCGGACGCAAGATCTACGCCCAGGGTCGACTCATCGACGGGGGCGGTTCCCTGGAGATCGGGCTGACGAACGGCCTCGAGGTCTTGATCGAAGCGCCCTAGCGGTTCAGGGCGATCGTGTAGGACAAGAGCACGGCCTCGGTGGCAGGATTGGTGTCGCCGAATCCCGCGTTGGACATGTGCAGGTAGCGCACGCCGATGCGGGAATTGGAGTCCAGGCGGTAGAACGTCTCGAGGCCGACTCGGAACTCGAGCGGGTAGTTGAGGTCCAGAACCGGGCCGCAGTGGAAGAGGCCGGCTCCGCCGTACAGCGTGGCGCCGATCCTGTCGTTGGCCCAGAAGTTGCGCTGCAGGTCCCCGAAGAAGATGTAGGCGCCGTCATCGCCGAAGAGCCAGCCCACGGAGGGAACGAGGCGAAAAGGGCTGAAGGGGCGGTGGCGGTAATCCATCGAGACGACGGTCAAGTCCATGTCGGTGTCCCACAGGTTGGCGACACCGGCATGGATACCGATCATCGGCTCTTCCGCGCCGGGCGGAGGCGAAGCGCAGCTCGGCAGGCTCCCGGCCAGGACCAGGAGCGCCAGGCGCGCCGTGCTAGCGATCCTCGGAGCCCGACGCCTCGGTCTCTCCGGTAAGGGCACGAATGGCCTCGGGAAGCTGGAAGCGGTCCCCATCGACAGCCGGATACTGTGCGGAGTCGATCGTGAATTTCAACCTCCCCATGGGCATCTTCTGAACCATGGTCGTGGGCCACTTCGTTCCCTCGAAGTCCTTGTAGTCCCCGAGCACCAGCGTGACTTCCGAATCCCCCATCGGAGTCGCCGCCGTCGAGCGTGTACCGACGAGGTAGCCCGCCTCGACGTCGTAGAACTCGTAGGAGGTTCGCAGGGCCAGGCTCGCCTCGGCATCCATGCCCTCGATCGCCTTGGCCACCAGCTTCACCTTGAAGCAGGAACGCTCTTCGAAAGTCTCGACCCCCATCATTTCCACGACCTCGAACGCCGCGGGAGTCTTGAGGACCGACTCCTCGGTGGCCTGCAGCTGCATCTGCAGCAGTTCGGCGCCTTCCATGGCGTAGGGCCCCAGCATCGGGTGGACCACCCAACCGGTCTTGCCGTCGTAGCCCGTCTCGACGTCGCCCATCCCGCTGAGGGAAACACGCATGTACAGGAGGTTGGGCCTGGCGGAATAGCGTTCGAAGCTACCCTCGAGCCCCATTCCCTCGAACTCGACCCTGCCGCTCATCTGCACCGCCTTGTCGCTCTCGAGCCGAGCTCTCATGCCCGTGGCCTCGAGGGCGCGGTCGATGACCTCGCGCGCGCTGGGAATGGCATCGACGGCGGCAGCTTCGACCGCTTCCTGCAGGGCGGCGTCGGCCGCAACGGGAAGCAAGCAGGGAAGGGCGACGAGGAGGAAAAAGGACCGGGTTCGGATCTTCATGGGTCTGTTCTGTGGGGTGAGTTGCGGTGGTTTCAAGGCTGGCTGGCCATCCAGTCCAGGGCGCGCTCCAGCGCCGCATCGCG
The DNA here is from genome assembly GCA_030428965.1 of bacterium. GTDB lineage: Bacteria > Planctomycetota > UBA1135 > UBA1135 > JAUIEE01. The sequence goes on from JAUIEE010000044.1 coordinate 10,102, forward strand.
GCCGGCCAAGAGATCCGCGCGCGTCAGGACGATCTCCTCGTCGGGCACGACTCCGCGCCCCTCCAGGCGCGTCCCGTCCGACGTCACGAAGTCCCCCAAGGCGTGCAGGAGGCTGTCTCCGTTCGGCAATACGGTCGTCCGGGCGGGCAACACGGCCCCGGCGGACGTTTCCCCGAAGACGCGCACTCGTCCGGCGGACTGCATTCCCCCGGCGAAGATCTCCGACGCGCTGCCGGTGGTTTCGTCCACGAGCACGGCCACCGGCCCCTGGAATGGCGTCACGCGCTGCCCGGAGGCGTTCACCAGGCGCGGCATGGCCATGAACTTCATCTCGCTGCCGCGCAGCTCCTGCACTCCGAGCTCCGCGCGCTGCTCGAAGAAGTGGCCCGCTGTCCCCATGGTCATGGCGCCGGCCCCCCCCGAGTTGCCGCGCAGGTCGAGCACGATGCCATCCCGTCCGCGCATGCGGTCGATGGCCTCGTCGATCGGCTTGACCATGGGCAGGAACCAGTTGGAGAAGTGGATCAGACCAAAGCTCTTTCCGCTGGCGTGGTCCAGATCACGGCTCTCGAAGCGCAGGTAGAAAGTCGGTAGATCCCCGAAGGAATGGGCCACGGCCTGGCGCTGCTCGCGAGCGAGCGTGAGCTGCAGCGGATCGTCGCTCGCGTCCTGGAAGGTGAGCTCCAGCTCCTCGCCAAGGCTGCCGTACAGGAGCCCCTCGGCCCTCCGGCGGATGCGATTCGCCAGAGCCCTCTCCCCGAGCCCCTTGGCCGCCCCCAACGGATCCTTCCACTCCTCCACCCTTTGGCCCTCGATCTCCGAGAGGATCCAACCCGGGTGCACCCCGGCTCGATGCGCCGGTCCCCCCGGGTCCACCCGACTCACCAGGAGCTGGCCCTCCCGATAGCGGAGGTCGAAGCCCAAGCCTCCGGCGCGCCGCTCGACGGCGTCGTCCCCTTGTTCGGCCGGCCTCGCCTGCCGCGGAATGAGAGCGAAGTGGGACTGCCCCAGACGCCCGAGCATGTCGCCGAGCACGCGCCGAAGCTCCGCCTCACTCCGGGCCGCGCGCACCTCGGGCAGGAGCTCGACCCGCAGGGCCTCCCAGTCGACGCCGTTGAACTCCGTGTCGAAGTGGGTCTCATGGATGACCTGCCAGGCCTCTTCGAAGGTGGCAACGGCCTCGGCCTCGCTCAGCTCACGCGGTTCGGCCTCTGCGGGGGTGGCGTGGCAGGACAGGAGGGCGGCGCCGATCCAAAGGGCGATCCAGCGGTCGAGGGTCATCTTCATGGGGTCGGTGGGTAGGGGACCAGACCTCCCCTGCGCAGTCCCGGGACAGGTATTGTCAGAAAGCCCCCCGAAGTGGCCGCGGCGCCTTCAGGCTCGATCCTCGGGATGCCTCAGGCCCCCAAGGGGTACTTCGACTCCGACCTTCCTCCGGCGCGCCTCCTCCAGCACGTAGTGGGCACTCACCAGGTCCTCGACCGCGATTCCGAGGGACTTGAAGAGGGTGACCTCGTCCGGGCTCGTGCGAGCGGGGGAACGACCGGCGGAGACATCTCCGATCTCCGCCAGGATCGGCGGTTCGGCAAAGGCGCCCTCCGCCTGGGCGATGAGCAGGTCCCCGGCTTCGGCCAGGGCCGCTTCCCTGGAATCGACGAAGACCGAGGCCAGCGCGACCAGCTGCGTGTCCAGCTCGCGAACCTTGGGAGAACAGGCCCCGACCGCATTGACGTGGCAGCCGGGCTTCAGCCAGGCGCCCCGCAACACGGGCTCCCGCGCCGACGTCGTCGTGCAAACCAGATCGGCCTCGCTGACGGCCGCTTCCACCGAGGAAGCCGCCTCGATCGCGACGTCGAAGCGCCGGGATTCGCGCTGAACGAAACGCTCGAGATTCTGCCGGTTGGGGCTGAAGACACTCACCTGCTCCACGGCTCGCACCGACAGCATGGCCTCGAGGTGCGTGCGGGCCTGCACGCCCGAGCCCAGGATCGCCAGGTGAGAAGCCTCCTCCCGGGCGAGCAAGCGCGTGGCCAGTCCGCTCGCCGCAGCGGTACGAAGGGCCGTCACCTCGCTGCCATCCAAGATCGCCGCCGGCACCCCGGTCTGGGAATCGAACAGGCAGACCAGGCCCTGGTGCCCATCCCAGCGAGTCCCCTGATTGCCCGGGAAGACCCCCACGACCTTGAGTCCCAGGGTGTCGGGGTCCAGCGTGCGGCCGGGCATGAGCCCGAAGACTCGCTGACGATCCTCCAGGAGGAGCCCTCGTCGCAGCGGGTTCTGCCCCTTGCCCGCGCTGTAGTCCTCCAGGGCCTTGGCCACGAGCTCGATGCAGACGTCCATCGGAAGCAACGCGCGCACCTGGGGCTGGGTCAGGATCAGGGTCGACATGCCCGCAACGTAGCGCATCGGGCCCCGCGGAAGCTCCCACCCCAAAAAAAATCGGCCCCCCTTGCGGGAGGCCGATCCGAGCCCTCTCGCCTTCCTGACGAGGGGGGGCAGAGGAGAATCGCTATCTGCGGAAGGCGAGTCCGAAGGGCTCGGCCGAGGAGTTGTCCTCGAGACTCAAGTCGACGGCGACCGGCTGGCCGGAGTTCTCCGCCCGCCAGATGGCTCCGTCATAAGTCAGTGCGTAGAGAGAGTTGGTCTCGTCCGTCGCCAGGATGAGCAACAGCGGAACGGAACCGGGAACGATCGCGGACTGGTAGAAGACCGGCTCTCCGAAGCTCCCCGGAAGGGTCGCGTCGGCAGGCACCTGCCATCCGTTCCTCCAGGTCGCCCAGTCGAGGCCGGGACCGTCGGAACCGCGCCAGAGGAAGACGACCTGGCCGGAGTTTCCGACCCAGTTCACCGACAGGTCCCGCTGGTCGGGAGCTCCGTCGAGGTCGACCTCGGCGATGTCCGCCCACTGGTCTCCGTCCCAGATCATGCCCACGACGTCGTCATCGAAGGTTCCCTCGCCAACGCCCGCCGCGATGCGGTCGCTGACCGGATCCGCAGCGAGACGGAAGACGGCTCCGACGGCGTCGGTGCTGTGGGCCTGCTGGACGCTCCACGTGCCGGTGAGCGCATCACGGGAGGCGAAGCGAGTCTCCTCGACCAGGTGGGTGTGACCGTAAGCCACCAGCAGGTCACCACTCAAGGACTCGAAGGCCGTATCGAAGGCCTGGGTCTCGGTCGTGGTGATGATCTGGGTATCGAGCACCGTGCCCGCTTCCCAGCTTGTGCCGTCCCAGATGGTGGCGACCAGGTTCTCGTCCGAGTCGAGCGCGACCAGGGCGATCTCGTCGGTACCCGGTCGGGCCACCAGCTCGATCCAGAGCACGCTGCCGGTGAAGGGCGACGTGACGAACACCGGCGCGTCGGTCGTCCAGCGCCCGTCGGTGAAGATGCGGAAGATCGGGTCGGAGGATCCGTCCGAGTAGGCCAGCATCGCTTCGCCCGAAGCCTGCTCGAAGACCACGTCGAAGCCACGCTGATCCGCGTTGGCGCTGGGCAGCACCCCCCGCAGGCTGCGGGCGGGATGACGCTCGGCCCACTTGCGGCCGTCGAAGGTGTCGAGGAAGAGTTCGGTCGTGCTGCCGTCGTCCACGAGGAAGGCCACGATCTCCTCCGAGCTCGTCAGGGGCGACACGGCGTGCACGCTCCACTTGAGCTGGGAGTGGGCCGGGAGGGTCGACTCCGCATTCGCGCTCCAGGTCTGGTCCGTGCGCGAACGGGTCTGCAGGAACGCGCTGCCCGTCACACCGAAGGAGAGGCGGGCATCGGCGATGTCCAGGGCGGTCGGCGCCGTCAGCTCCGCGGCCTTGTGCAGGCCGAGGTTGACGGTCGCACCGTCCGGGGCCACGCCCTCGAGGATCCCGTCGTTGCGCGAGGAGAACGTCTTCAGGGAGCCACCGAAGGGCATCTGCATGCTGGCGGCGTCGCTGTCTCCGAGGTCCACGGTCGGGCTGGTCGGCTCGACCAGGAAGTTGTCGTCAGCGCCCTCGGCCCCACCGATGAGCCCGTCGGGGCCCAGGGGGTTGGTGAACTCGGGATCGGCCGAAGCCCCCAGGTGCGCCTCCGGTCCGGCGTCACCGACGGTGACGTTGAAGCCGGCGTTCCCGAAGATCAGGTTGGCCGAACGGTTCATCGAGGTGCTGGCCGCGAAGCGCAGGCCGTTGCTCAGGCCGTCGGTGACGACCGAGTTGCGAATGAAACCCGTGTTGGTCGTCGTGCTCTCGTGGAGCTGGTTGCCGACGTTGGCGTACAGCGTGTTGAGGTCGAAGTCGAGGTTCGCAGCGCCCTGCAGGCGGACGCCGTAGCGGCCGTTGTTGTACAGCACGTTGCAGACCACCGTCGAGTCGTCGGTGTTGGCGAGCACCAGGCCATCGGCGGTAGATCCGACCTGGTTCGAGATGCGGTTGTCCTCGATGACGACGCGATCGGCGCCATCGACGAAGATGCCGAGGTCGTTGCCGTAGACCTCGTTGTCGATCACGAACAGGTCGTTGCCGTCTTCGAGCCACAGAGCTCCGCCCGGAGCCCCCGCGGTCAAGGCGCCGGTCAGGGTGAAGCCACGCACGGTCACGTGCTCGACCCCGTCGAGGTGCAGGGCGTGGGTCAGTCCCTGGGCGTCGATGATGACCGGTCCGGCATCGCCGGTGTAGCAACCGGCGGTATCGGCGCGCAGGATGATGGGCTGCCCCGTGGTACCCGAGGTGGCGAAGGTGAGGCTCTCGCCGTAGGTGCCAGCTCCCACGTAGAGCGTCTCGCCCGCTTGGAGCTGCGTCAGGGCAAAGGCCAGGGTGCGCCAGGCGGTCAGCGGCGAGGTGCCAGCGTTGGCGTCCGACCCCGTCACGCGCACGTAGCGATCGCTGGCCCGGAGCTTGAGGAACTCCGCGCTGGTCTCCTGGGTCACGAAGACTTCGTTCAGGCCCGGATTGATGGTGGCCCGCAGAATCAAGCGGCCCGCGATTTGCGAGGTCAGCGCGCCCGTGATCGTGCCGTCGGCCGCCGTGAGCCCCACGGGCTGCGTCAGGTTGCCGCCGACGCCTGTCTGGGTGAGAACGACCCTCTGTCCCTGGACCGGATCACCGTTGTCGTCGAGGACGGTGACGGTCACGCCCACGGTGCTCGTGCCGTCGGCCGGTGTGCCGAAGGGAACGTCCACCGAGAGCGAGGAGTTGGTCCCACTGATCGTGGGCAAGGTCGGCCCGCCGCCTCCTCCCCCACCACCGGAGCCTCCGCCACCCCCTCCACAGCCGGCGGCCATGCCGAGGGTCAGGGCGAGTGCACTCCAGGTATACGAATTGAGCCTTTTCAACGTTTGCCTCCGTCGGTTTGCGATCCGGCTACGGACCTCCCCTTGCGGGAGAGTCCTCCAGCTGCCTTCAAAACATCCCCGGCTGCGGAGAGGCAGGCCGACTCGATCGCCAAAAAAGGCCGACTTTCCCTCGAGTTGCCGCGACCCCGGAAACCCTTTCCCACGGCGCTCGCGCCAGACGTCCGGGCCGAGGACAAAAACGGGCTCGACAGCCCGGGGCTGCCCGGGAAACAATGCCTCGGCCTCGTTCGAAGGAGGCCGACCACCATGCGTGTCCTGATCGTCGAAGACGAACCTGAATTCCGCCGCGTGCTGGAGATCGCCCTCGAAGCCGATGGGATCGAGTTCCAGTCGACCGCCAGTGGCGAGGAGGGGCTCGCGGCCCTGCGGGCCAACCCCTCCGGATCCTTCGACATCATCCTCCTGGACGTCCAGATGCCGGGGGCCACCGGCTGGGACCTGCTCCTGCAGCTGAGGGAGGACGGAGACGAGATCCCCGTCATCTTCATCACCGGGCTCGGCGCCGTGGAGGATCGGGTCAAAGGCCTGCGCATGGGGGCGGACGACTACCTCCAGAAGCCGATCGAGGCCGCGGAGCTCCTGGCCCGCATCGAGACCGTTCTGCGCCGCCGCCGGGCCCTGCCGACCGAACGCTTCGGGGAACTCTCGATCGACCTCGCTCGCCGCAAGGTCGAGCGCGCCGGCGAGGACATCGAGTTGAGCCCCCGTGAGTACGACCTGCTCCTGGCCCTGGTCGAGGCCAAGGGCCAGGTCGTCTCCCGCACCCAGCTCCTGCGGGACGTGTGGAACCTGGACTTCGACCCGGGCACCAACGTGATCGATGTGCACATGGGTCGCCTGCGTCGCAAGGTGGACAGGAACGCCCGACCCCTGATCGAGACGGTGCGCGGCCAGGGCTACCGCCTGAAAGAGTTGCGCTAGCGCCGTCCTGTCAGCTCCCCGGGCCACCTAACGGAATCGTCATCGATGGATCGCTGGGGCCGGGCCTATACATGTCCGTCCAGGCGATCGCCGCTGCCCCGAGGCTGTGGGGTTTCCTCCCTCCCCTCCCCCTCCTCTCCTGGCAAGGGGCGGCGGCCTTCGCCCGGGCCCTTGGATCTGAGGCCGACCGCTTCTTCGAGTCGCACCCTGAAGGTACCGCCCCCCTCTCCCCTGGAGGCGGCACCGTTGAAGGCCTCACGAGGGGCACGATGTGTGCGTCGTGCCCCTCCTTTTTTCGGCGCTCGACCGACGAGAGAACGGCATGAACCACGAGCTGCGCATGGCCCCCGCGCCTCGCCCCACAACCTCCTACACCTCGTCCGTCCTGGTGGAGAAGTCCGCCCCCGAAGAGCTCCACGCCGGCGAAGAGTTCGAGTACGAGGTCCGCATCACGAACCGCTCCAACCTCACCGTCGAGAGCGTCGTGGTCGTGGAGTCGCTCCTCTCCCTGATCACGATTCGGGAGTGCCTGCCGCCCTCCCAGACGGACGAGCCCCATTCCGCCCGCTGGAACGTGGGCCCTCTCTATCCGGGCAAGACCTCGAGCAGGCGACTGCGCTGCGTGGCCCGCAAGAACATGCGCTTTCGCTCCCACACGGCCCTGCAGTACTCCCACGGCTCCTAGCTCTTGCCCCGGGGAAGTCGAATTCCCTGGTCAGCCGACCACGGCGCGGGGCAGGCGCAGGCAGAAGATCGCTCCCCCACCGGCGGCGTCCTGGTACTGGATGCTGCCCCCCCAGAGTTCGATCGTCCGGCGGCAGAAGTACAGCCCCAGGCCGGCCACCCCGGCCGAGCTGCGTCCGCCCCGAAACTTGTCGAAGATGAACTCGACCTGATCGGCGTCCACTCCAGGGCCTTGGTCCTTGATCTCGAGGCGGCAGGCATCCGCTTCGGCAAAGATCGAGAGCGTCACCTCGGTCCCCCGGGGGCTGTGGCGCAGGGCATTCTCGATCAGATTGGAGAGGACGCGCTGGAGTCTCCCCTCGTGTCCCACGACGGCAAGAGGCAGGCTGTCCACCGCATCGAGCACCAGCCGGACCCCGCGCTGCAAGAAGGCCGGTTCGAAGCGCTCGACCACCTTCCTGGCACAGGCGAGAGCGTCGGGGGCGTGCTCGGCGGTCAGTTCGAAGGTCTCGAGTTCCTCGACTTCCGCCGCGAACACCTCGAGCACGCTGCGGATCATCGCCTCTTGATCCCGGGCCTGCCCCAGGCCCAGCTCCAGCAGCTCACGCGCGCGCTCGTCCGAGAGCTCCTTGTCCCTCAACAGGGACATGCTGCCCACCATGGCGCTCAGAGGTCCGCGCAGGTCGTGGATGATGCAGTGCAGGAGCACCTCCTTCTTGTCGACCTCCTTGCGCAGGTGTTCCTGGTCCAGCTTCTCCCGCCGGGCGATCTGGAGCAGATCGAGCCTTTCCCGGTAGAGGTCGTCGAGGGACTCGATCACGAGCAGGCTGCGGTCGCCCTCCAGGGCCAGGGCGGTCGCCTCGAGGTGCCACTCACCCCGCTGCCCCTGCTCGTGCCAGATACCGGAACGCAGCACGCCGTCCCCTTTGGCCCAAAGCACCTCGGCTTCTTCCAGGAAGCCTTCGAGGAAAGGCATGCTGGTGGGATCGAGGGCAGCGGCCTCCGGTCCGCACAGCTCACGGAACCAGAGCGGCGCGAGGCTGATCAGGCGATAGGAGCCGGGACCCTCCCGCTGCAGGACC
>JAUIEE010000045.1 GCA_030428965.1 bacterium
CCATCGTACGCAGCTCGGTCGCCCGGGCGTCGTCGGATCCGTAGACGTTGGACCCGTCGATCCAGGCCGTGATCTCGTTGATCTGCTGACGAACCCCGAGGCCGTCGTGGTGATGCAGGGAGCGGTTGAAGCCGATGACCTGGGTGCCCGTGTTGAACGGGTCGAAGAAGGGGTCGCCCATCGGGACCGCGATGTCGAGGGGCTGGGCCGGGACGTGGTTGTCCGTGAGGTCGATGTCGTGGTCGAGGAACTGGCCCCACTGCCAGATCCAGTCCGAGGCGCGCCGATCGTTCAGGGTCGAACCGGACTGGGCCGAAACGGCGTTGCTGACCTCACGCGCGCTGGCGCGATGGCTCCCGGCGGGGGAGTCCAACCCGTCGCCGTAGTCCGCGGGAGCGGCCCGCAGGAGGTCGATGTGGGCCGCACCCCAATCCGGGTTGGCCAGGTTGTTGAGCGTTCCGTCGATCGTCCTGAACTGATGGCTTCCGGCCGAGGCCGAGGCTCCCGTGCTCTGGGCGTCCACGGTCAACACGAAGGCCAAGGGCAAGCCCAAGACAAGGGCCGGCCTGGAAAAGCGGGTTCGGGAAAGCATTCGTAGCTCCTTCCTGATGCAGCAGGTGCTGTGGTCTGGGAAAGGTCTGGAGGCACATGCCCCCTGGACCTCGGGAAAACCCTCTCTGCCCCGCAGGATAATCATCTTGTCGAAGTTCGGGGGGTGGCCTTTGTGGGTATCTTGGCCCGTACCCCCCGGGACCGCCCAGGTGGGCGTTTCCGCACCTCCCCGGTTCAACGATTCTTCATGTTGCGCTACCAGGGCACCCTCTACCGGCCGCCTTCCGAGGCCGCGAGCCTGATCTTCCAGGTCACCCTGGGCTGCTCGTACAACGAGTGCGCTTTCTGCGGGATGTACCGCGACAAGCGCTTCCGGGTGCGCCCCCTGGCCGAGGTGCGCGAGGAAATCACCTGGGCAGCGTCCCAGCCCGGGGCGGAGACCGTCCGGAAGGTGTTCCTGGCGGACGGGGATGCCCTGATCGCCAAGACCGGCTTTCTTCTCGACATCCTCGAGGAGCTGCGCGCGAGCTTTCCCAACCTGCGGCGCGTCTCCTGCTACGCCTCGCCCCAGTCCATGCAGGTGCGTTCGGTCGACGACATGCGCCTCCTGCGGGAAGCGGGCTTGAGTCTCTACTACCTGGGCATCGAGAGCGGTCACGACACCGTCCTGGAGCGCCTGGTCAAGGGGGTCGATGCGGCCGAGATGGTGCGCGTCGCGGGCAAGGCCCATGAAGCGGGCGTCGTGCTTTCGACCATGATCCTCCTGGGCGCCGGCGGCCGCGCTCTGTCCCTCGAGCACGCCCGGGAGTCGGCGCGGGTCTGCAATGCGATTCAGCCGCGCTTCGTGAGCACGCTGGTCATGACTCCGGTGGAGAGCACTCCCCTGTGGGAGCAAGACCAGAGGGGCGAGGTCGAGCACCTGAATCCGATCGAGCTGGCCCGTGAGCTGCGCGAGCTGCTCCTTCATCTCGAACTCGAGGGTTCGGTCTTTCGCTCGAACCACGCGAGCAACACCCTGACCGTCGCAGGCACGCTGCCCAAGGACCGCGATCGCCTCGTGGCGGCCCTGGATGGCGTCCTGGCCAACCCGGACGGAGCCCCGTTCGTGCCTGACTGGCTGCGCGGCCTCTAGGGTCTCGTCCCCACGCGCAGAGAGGTGGTCGCTCAGCGGCTCCGCGGGCAGAATAGGCGCGGCCCCGTCACCCCTACCCCCAAGGAGAGGGCATGCCGACCCCTTCACTCCGCAGGCTTGCGCGCGTCGCGTTCGTTTCGATCTCCATCGCCCTTTCCGCCCAGGCCCAGGCGCCCGAGCGACCCCAGGACTTCGTCCTGCGCGATGTGCGCCTGGAGGCCGGGGCCGACGCCGTCCCCAGGACCGTGGTCGTGCGCTCGGGTCGGATCGATGGGATCTTCGCGGCCGAGGACGTGCTCGACGAGGAGTTCCCCGGAACGCGCACCCTCGAAGGTGGAGGACGGCTCCTGCTGCCGGCTTTCCTCGACGCCTACACCCGCACCGGCTGCGCGACCCCGGTGCCCGAGAAGGATCAGGACCTGCCGGTCGATGTGGAAGGCGACGTGCGCATCGACATGCGCCTGGCGAACCGCAAGGGGATTCAGCCGGCCTTCTTCGCCCACGAGGTGCTCGAGATCGAACCAGAGAGCCTGGAGGCCTGGCGCGCGTCGGGGTTCGGAGCGGCTCTCATCGCCCCCGGCGGAGAGCTCCTGTCCGGTTCGAGTTCCCTGGTCACCCTGCGCGAGGCGGCGAACCGCGACCGCATCCTGAGCCCGGAGGTCTTCGCCCACGGAGCCTTCCAGGCCAACGGTCCGGGCTATCCCAGCACGCTGATGGGGTACATGGCGCAGCTGCGGCAGTTCTTCCTCGACGCCCGCTGGCACGCCGACTGGAGCGCGCGCTTCGCGGCCCGCGAGACCGGATTGCGGCCGCCGTTCGACCTCGAGCTCGAGGCCGGCAAGGCCCTGGTCGACGGGAGCCGGCGACTCATGGTCGAGGCCCAGAGCGTGCGCGACATCGAGCGCTGGATGCGCTTGGCGAAGGAGTTCGAGCTGGGAATCGGCGTCGTGGGAGGGCGCGAGGCCTGGCGGGCGAGCGATCGTCTGGCGGACGAGGGGCTGGCGCTCGTGCTGACCCTCGACTGGGGGGACGAAGTCGACGACCCCGGGCAGGAGAAGAAGAAGGAACGCGAGGAACGGGGCGAGGAAGGGCCCGGCTGGGAGGCCTACCGTGAGCCGCTGGAGGTGCGCCGTGAGCGCCGGCGACTGTGGGAGGAGCGGCGCGACAACGGAATGCGGCTCAGCGAGGCCGGGATCCGCTTCGCCTTCGGGAGCGGTGAAGCGGCCCCCGACGATCTTCTGGGGAAGGTGCGCGAGCTGGTCGAGGCCGGTCTGGAGCGCGAGGTCGCCCTGGCGTCGCTGACGGAGAACGCGGCGCGGATCCTGGGCGTCGGGGAGCGCCTGGGGCAGGTCGCCGTGGGCTTCGACGCCACCTTCGCCCTGTGGGACGGTGATCCCCTCACGGAGGAAGAGGCCGAGGTGGACTGGATCTTCGTCGACGGCTTCCACGCGGAGCTGAACGCGGACGAAGACGAAGAAGAGGAAGACGGAGACGAGGAAGAGGAAGCGGACGAAGAAGACGAAGAGGAGTCCGAGGAGTCGGTCGCGGACTCGGCCGACGAGCCGGAGGGTGATCTCTGGGGGCACGCCTTCGGCAGCGAGTCCCTGCGCGTGCCCGAGCTCGTGACCGGGGGGAACGCGCTCATCCGCGGTGCCACCATCCACTCCGCCGTCGGAGAGCCCTTCGAGGGGGACGTGCGCGTCGAGGACGGTAAGATCGCAGCCATCGGCGAGGGCCTCGGCGCTCCCGCGGGCGCGATCGAGATCGACGCCAGCGGCTTCCACCTGGCGCCGGGGGTGGTCGACACCCACTCCCACATGGCGATCGAGGGGGGCATCAACGAGGGGACGCTGTCGATCACGGCCGATTGCGATATTTCCGACGTGATCAACACGGACGACTGGCGCATCTACAACGCGCTGGCGGGAGGCGTGACGACGATCCAGTGCCTGCACGGGTCCGCCAACGCCATCGGCGGCCGCAGCGAGGTGATCAAGCTGCGCCGGGACGCGAGCGTGGAGGAGATGCGCTTCCCCGGAGCGCCCCAGGGCATCAAGTTCGCCCTGGGCGAGAACCCCAAGCGTTCCAACTGGGGCGAGCGCGACCGCTACCCGGGGACTCGCATGGGGGTGGAGTCCGTCTTCCATCGCGCCTTTGAGCGCGCCCGGGAGTATCGCGACGAGTGGCAGCGGTTCGAACAGGCCCGCGATCGCGGGGAGGGCGTGCAGGCGCCGCGGCGTGACGTGCGCCTCGAGGTTCTGGTGGGCATCCTGGACGGCGGTGTCCAGGTGCACTCCCACTGCTACCGCGCGGACGAGATCCTGATGCTTCTGCGCACCGCGGAGACCTACGGTTTCCGCATCCAGACCCTGCAGCACGTGCTCGAGGGCTACAAGGTGGCCCATGAGATCGCTCGGCACGGGGCCGGCACCTCCACTTTCAGCGACTGGTGGTCCTACAAGCTCGAGGCCTACGATGCGATCCCGCACAATGCGGGCATGCTCGACGAGGCGGGGGTCGTGTCCACGATCAACTCGGACTCGAACGAGATGATCCGCCGGCTGTATCAGGAGGCGGCCAAGTCCCTCCGCTACACCGACATCGGAGCCGTGCGCGCCCTGCGGTTGGCGACGCTCAACTCGGCCATTCAGCTCGGGATCGAAGACCGCGTCGGTTCGATCGAGGTGGGCAAGGACGCCGACCTGGCGCTCTTGACGGCGCCTCCCCTGTCCATCTTCGCCCGGGTCGAGTGGACCATGGTCGACGGCGAGATCGAGTTCCAGCGGCGGGACACCTTCGGCTTCGACGCCGAGCCCCTGCAGTCCCCCGTGCTCGAGGAGTCCTCGCCGGCCCAGCCGAACGTCAACCCCGACGGCGGCGAGGTCGTCGCCATCGTGGGGGGGACCCTGCACCCGGTCACCGCTCCGGAGATCGAGAACGGGGTGCTCTTGCTCCAGGACGGACGCATCGCGGGCCTGGGGGTGGACCTGCCCGTTCCCGCCGGCGCACGGATCGTCGATGCGAGCGGGCGCCACGTCTGGCCCGGCATGATCGCCCTCGACGCTCCCCTCGGGCTGCAGGAGATCGGATCGGTGCGCGGCAGCGTCGACACGGCCGAGATCGGAGGCAACCAGCCGGACGTGCGCGTGGCCAGTTCGATCCACGCCGATTCGGCGCACATCCCCGTCACCCGCAGTGCGGGCGTGACCCGCGCCCAGGTCGCCCCCGGAGGCCGCGGTCCGATGCGTGGACAGTCGGCGCTGATTCAGCTCAGCGGGGACACCTGGGAAGAGCTCGTGCTCGACGACGGCAACATGCTGCACCTCTCCTTCCCACGCTTCTCGAACGATCCCGACGAAGAGGACGAGAGCGCACACGACTCGGTCCGCGAGCTGCACGCGCTGTTCGATGAGGCGCGCGAGTACGAGCGCCTGGGGGCCGAAGCCGTCGCGAAAGGGACCCGGGCCCCGGCCTACGACCCGCGCCTGGCGGCCCTCGCGCCTTTCGCCCTGGGAAGCGGCCGCGTCGCTCTCCACGCCCGCGGCGCTCAGACGATCCTCGCGGCCCTCGAGTTTGCGGCCGAGGAGGAGCTCGACGCCGTGCTCTACGACGCCCGCGAGAGCTGGAAGGTGGTCGACGCCGTGCGGGAGTCCGGAGTCCCGGTCGTCCTGGGACCCATCCACGCCCTTCCCGGCTCACGCTTCGATCCCTACGACGCTCCCTACGCCTGCGCCGCTGTGCTGCATCGCGCCGGCGTTCCCGTGGCCATCCAGGCGGCCGAGAGCTCCAACACCCGCAACCTGCCGTTCCACGCCGGGACCGCGGTGGCCTTCGGTCTGCCCCGGGAAGCGGCGCTGCGGGCGATCACCCTCGTGCCGGCGCGCATCCTCGGCATCGGGGACGAAGCGGGCAGCCTGACGCCGGGCAAGGTCGCGGACGTGATCGTCACGGACGGGGATCTGTTCGAGCCCGCCACGCGCCTGCACCACATCTTCATCGGGGGCGTGCCCCAGCCCCTCGGCAACCGTCAAACGGCTCTCTACGAGCGCTACCACGGGCGCCTGCAACGTCTGTCCGGCCGCTAGGTCCGGAGGTTCCCATGGAAGTCAAGGAAGTCGAGGTGACCTGCCCTTGCTGCGAGAACCGCTTGGCGGTCGACGTGCGCTCGGGGCGGGTCCTGCGCTGGAACCGACCCGTCGAGATCGACGAAACCGGCAAGCGCGTCGTGCGCGCCGAGGATTGGGACCAGGCCGCCCGGCGCGTCGAGGGACGCATGGAAGGAGCCCTGGACAAGTTCGACGAGAGCCTGCGCAAGGAGAAGCAGCGCGAGACGGATCTGGACGAGTTGTTTCGCAAGGCCAAGGAGAAGCTCGAGGACCCGGGCGACGATTCCTAGATCCGGTTCGGGTCTGGCCCGGCCGGGAGCTAACCTGAGGCGGTGAAGCGCCAACGGATGGTGAAGGGGCTCGTCGTGGCCGCGCTCGCCCTCGGGCTCGTCGATCAGGTGCTGCTGCGTACGGTCCTGGCCGACGGCGAGCTCCTGGGTCGCAAGGTGGCACCCTTCGATCCGCCCCTGTTCTCGCCGTCCCAGGTCGAGTCTCTGGCGCGCATCCGACGCCACGTCGAGACCGGGGACCCTCCCGCAGAGAGCTTTCGCTTCGATCCCGAGCTGGGCTGGTGCCCGCGACCTGATTCGGGGCACGGGGAGTTTCGCTACGACTGGGCGGGCTGTCGCATCGGCGTGGCTCCCCTCTCCCGGGAGCTCGACTCCAGCCAGCGGCGCGTGGTCACCATCGGCTGCTCCATGACCCATGGGGAGGAGGTCGGGGCCCTCGAGACCTGGTCGGCCCAGATCGACGCCGAGCTGGACGGAGTCGAGGTCGCGAACCTGGGGGTGGCGGCCTACGGCATCGACCAGGCGCTCCTGCGCCTGCGCCGGGACGCCGCCGACCTCGCTCCCTACGAGGTGTGGCTGGGGTTCTTTCCGGCGGCCGCCGGCCGGGTGACGACCGGCTATCGACCTCTCATTCGCCACTGGTCGATCGACGTGGCCTTCAAGCCGCGCTTCTCGCTCACCGAAACGGGCCTGAGCCTGAGGCCCAACCCCGTCCACAGCCTCGAGCACGTCGTGCGCCTGTTCGATTCCCAGTCCGACTTCCTGGCCGCCCTGGGGGAGGACGAGCCGTGGATCCGTCGCGCCCGTTCCGCCTACGCGCCCCGGGGCAGCCACCTCCTGCACCATTCCTTCCTCGGTCGCGTGGGGGCCACGCTGCTCGAGGCCGGAGGCCGGGACCAAAGGCCCTGGTTTCAAAAGCGCGATCACGAGCACGGGCGGCTCCTGTCCGCCATCGTGCGCGAGACGGCCCGGGCCGCCGACGAGCTCGGCGCGGGCTTCCTGCTCCTGGCCCTACCCGATGCGCGCGATCTGGACAGCGCCCGGGCCAACGGTCGCGGCTACTGGGCCGACTGGCTCG
This sequence comes from bacterium, assembly GCA_030428965.1. GTDB lineage: Bacteria > Planctomycetota > UBA1135 > UBA1135 > JAUIEE01. The sequence continues at coordinate 7,159 of JAUIEE010000045.1, forward strand.
ACAATCTGGGGGACGAGGGGCTGCGCACCCTGGATCTCTCCTCGGCGCTGTTGGCGGCCGAAGCAAGCACCGAGCTGTTCGCGCAGAACGGGCACTACTCGGCGGCCGGCAACCGCGTCGTCGCCCAGGGCATCCTCGACCACCTGCGTGCGGAAGCCCAGGGGCACTGAAAAGAAAGACAGGACGGCCCGCAGGCCGCCCTGTCCTCTCGAGTAACTCCCTTCCTCTCTAGAGATCGTTGGGGTCGACCGGATCCACGTCGTTGCCGGGGACGAAGTCCGGGTCGTTCGTGAACACCACCGCGTCGACCATGGCTCCGTCCTTGGCGTGGGCCAGGTAGAGCGTGTGCTCCCCGGGTGCCAGGGCGAAGTCCACCGCGTAACCGTTCATGTTCAAGAGATCCCAGACGGGCTCGCCCGGCGTGCCGCGGTGCATGCGCCAGGCCGACCACGGAGCGTCGTCCACCTTGGCCCAGAACATGTCCGCCGACGCGGAGGGCGCGTTCTCCCGGATCCAGATGCGGGTCGGTCCCTCCAGGGCCATCTGCGGCCCGACCGTGAAGGAGAACTCCGCGATGCCGGAGCCGCCGCTGCCGGGAACCAGGTCGTTGGGCGGGAGCGCGAAGCCGGTGCCGGGGGGAGCCCAGATGAAGGCGCCGTTCGAGGCGACGGGATCGGCGCCCACGACCATCGGTCCGCTCAGGACGCCGTCCTCCGCTTCCATCTCGCTCAGGAGCAGGGTGGCGCCGCGATCGGCGACCATGACCTCGACGCCCGGGACGGAGATTCCGGCGTAGGAGGGGTCGATGCTGCTCGCCGACGAGAACACGATGCTGATGGTCTGGTCACCATCGGCGATCCCGTCGTCGATGGCCTCGACGGCCACGTACTGGGGAATGTGCCAGTTCTCACTCGTGAAGACGAGCAGCTCGGGCTCCACGATGGCCTGGGCCGGATCGGAGAGCGAGACCGAGATCGACACGTCGTGGGTCGGCTGCTTGTCGAGTCGAACCTGGGTGGCGTTGAAGTCCATCGGCTCCATGACGTAGGGCATCACCTCCGGGGCCCCTTCCGCCGTCATCAGGCCTTCGGTCGGGAAGACCGAGATGGTGGCGTCGAGCCGGCTCTCGAAGTCGTCGATCGGCGGCCCGCCGGCGGCGCCGGTGGCGGGGATGATGTCGATCAGGTCCACCGCCGAGCCGCTGCCATCGTCGAGCACCGCGAGCGTGTCTCCGACGTGCCCGTGGGGCAGAGGGAGCTCGGGGTGGTCGAAGGGGGCCGACTCGTTGCGGACGCGGGGATCGGTGAGGGCGCGAATGAAGGCGACCAGGGCAGCCTTGCGCTCCTCGTCCATGCCGCCGATCCCGGAGACCGCCGGGTCGAGGTCGTCGATGTTGGCCTCGGCGAAGTCGGCGCCGCGGCTGTAGAAGTCGACCAGCTGTTCCAGGCTGAGCAGGCCGTGGTTGTGCATGAACGGCGCGGTCAGCTCGGCGTTGCGAACCGTGGGGGTCTTGAAGGAGCCGAGGACGGCAATGCGCTCATCGGGGGCCACCGGTACGTCGAGTCCGGTCGGATAGGGGATGTTCTCCCCGTTTCGAAGTCTCTTCGCAAGGGAGAGCGGACCGAAGGGGCCGTGGGCACCTTGGCCCAGGTCTTCCTCGGTGGGACGCACGCCGATGTTGTAGAACCCGGTGTCGTACACGGCACGAGGGACGATCTCGCCCATCTCGAGCACGCCGACCTTGACGAAGTTCACGTAGACCGGGTAGTTGCCAGGTTCCGGGCCGAGACCCAGGCCGCCCCAGGCGAGCTCGATGCCCAGCTCCATGCCGCACTCTCCGTCGATGCGCAGCCGGGCGCCGGCCTCGACCTCGAACTCAGCGGGGAAAGAGGAGTCCACGTCGAAGTCGACGCGCACGTCGTCCTCGGCCGGGCAGGCCACGCTGCGGTCTGCCCACAGGTAGCCGCGTGCCAGGGGCGACTTGCCCACCGGGTACTGGTTGTCGCCGGGGTAGTAGATCTCGATGATCGACTCGCGCGGCTCGAAGTCGAGCAGCTTGACGCCGGGGAACAGCGGGTGGGTCGAGAACTCGAGCTCCGCTTCTGCGCCGGTGTTTTCCATGGCCATGCGTTCGAGCACCCCCTCACCTTCTTCTCCGGTGGCCAGGGCGGCCAAGAGATCGGGCGTCATGGCGCCGGCGAACATCGAGCCGGTGTGGCAGTCGAGGCATTCTCCACGGTCGATGAAGATGTCCAGACCATCCTTCTGCTGCTCGGTCAGCGCGTACTCATCGCCCGCCGCAAACGCGTCGTAGGGCGTCTGGTCGGGAATCAGCGAGGCCTCGTAGCACTGGATGGCGAGACCGAAGAACAGGGAGAAGTTCTTTTCCATCTGGGTGAAGCCGTCGCTCAGCTCGGCCGAGTTCCACCAGCGCGGGTGGATGGCTTGCATGACCAGGTCCGCGTAGGTGATGGCCGGGTCGAGTCCGTTGCCCGCCAGGTTGGCGCACTCGCCGAGCACGCTGTCGGTGGGATCGACGTACTGCTGGGCCAGGGGGACCATGGGGAGCAGCTTGCGCCCCACGTCCGGCCAGGTGCGGCCCACGAAGGACATCTCGGTCGTGCTGAGAACCGGTCCGACGGCCTGGGAGGCGGCGGAGGCGTGGTTCAGCATGATGCTGACGGGCACCAGGCCGTTGTTCGTGCTGAGCAGGACCCGTGCGCTCGAGTCCTGTTCCCCGAACGGGTTGACGCCGTTGAAGAAGTGGTTCGCGCGTCCGTCGTGGAACGAGCGCGAGAGGAAGATGGCGCCCAGGACGGAAGGGGCCGCGCGTCCGGTGCTCTGACGAACGTTGACACCGCCTACCTGGAAGGTCGGGTCGGAAATCGTCGTGCTCATCTCGGCCGCGTTGCCGGGAACGTGGCCGTCGAATTGCTTGAGGTGCACACCGGTGGCTCCGACGACGTCGTCCACGTCGTGGAGGACGTCGCCGCCCTCGTCCGGGTCGACCAGGCGGTGCAGCGGGAAGTCCCCGGACTTCAGAACCGCGTTGGGTCCGCCGTTCTCGGTGTTCGTGGCATCGAACAGGCCGTTGGCCCCGGGGGCCAAGGTGTTCTTGAAGCGGTTGTTGGCGCCGGCGTGGTAGTGGCACGTGGCGCAGGCGGTCAGCCCGTCGCTACCGACGCGCACGTCCCAGAAGAGGGCCTTGCCCAGCTTTCCGAGGGCAGCCTTGTCGACGACGAAGACGTCCAGGTCGTCCGGCATCGGGACTTCGACGTCTCCGAGAGGGCGAGGGGCGAGGGGGAAGTCGGTGATGCTGCGGATGACCTCTTCGCCACCACCTCCGGCCATGTCGCCTCGGACGGCGGACTGGCCAAAGGCCGACGTCGCGGCAAGGACTCCCAGGGAAAGGGCGCCTACCAGGGGCAGGGCCAGACGTGCGGACTCCGTTCGTTGTGCGGGATCCATGGGGTCAATCTCTCTCTCTTCTCAGGGTGGGACACAAACGGGCTAGAAACGGCTTCGATCCACTCTATACAAAGCCGCAACTTCCTGAGAGGGTGGAATTAAGAGAACCTCATGGGGGGGTGGCGCCCAGGCCACGGAAGGCCCCAAAGTTCCAACGAAGGCCGTAAGAATAGGCTTTCTTGGGAGTCATGGCCTCGCGATCCGAGGGTCGGAGCTGGGCCCATATTAGGAGATTGCTATTATGGGAGGCGGACCCTTCCGAGCCTCTCGCCGGTGGCTCGAGCCGAGGCTGCGTCCCCCGAGCCGGGTTTGCACGCCGCTCTCTGCCATGCCCGATCGCCGGGGGAAGGGCGCCGACGACCCGCGGTCCTCACCCTCGAGGTGGAGCTTCGAGTGCTGGATCCCGCTTCCGTTCCCGGACGATTGCCCCCGGCTCTTCCCTCCATGGGGCGGACGCGCTGCCGGAGTTCTGGGCGATCGCCGCCTGCCCCTCCGTCACCGGGAGGGTCGGTCCATTTCCTGCACTTCGCGGGCCACGGGATCTCGCCCCGCTCTATCATCGAATTCGAAGACCACTTCACGATGGCCCGTCTCGACGTGGTCTGAGCCGGCTAGCGGCCGTGGGGTTCGTCCGAGGGGGCGGCCGGATCCCATGGGGTAAGTTCATGTCGGGGGATCTGTGTCGACCCCCCACGGAACTCCTTTCCCGGTTTCCCCGTCGAACTCCTGGAGATCCTTCTCTCCCCGACTCTCCTCTCCCCCATGCTGGACCGCCGTTCCTTCCTCAAGCTGACCTCCCTGAGCGGGGTCGCGCGCTACGTCCCCGCGGGCTTCGTTTCGCCCCACTGGAAGAACCCCAAGTTCATCCCCAAGTCGTTCTGGAGCAGTCCCTCCAGTCCGGCCATGACGCCGTTCATCGCGCCCCTGCCGCTTCCGCCGGTAGCCCAGCGCACGCGCCGCTTTCCGTTCCAGTGTTCGACGGAGTCCCAGGTCCCGCGCCAGGGCCGGCGCAGCGCTCCCTACCAGAGTCGTCCGGCCGGGACCTTCGGCGACGTGGGACCCCAGCCCCTGCCCGCCGGCCGCCCGCACTTCTATCGGATGGTCATGGAAGAGGCGACGCTCTCCATGCACCCCGACATCCCGGACCCGACCGTGTGGCGCTACCGGGATTCGACCGTGCCCTCGGGGTCCTACACCTGGGCGCTCGGTCCCACCTTCCAGTCGCGCATGAACCACGCGGCCATCATCCGGCTGCAGAACAACCTGCCCCTGGCCCACATGGGCTTCGGGGACACGACCACCTCGATGCACCTGCACGGGGGGCACGTCGAGTCGCGCTCGGACGGTTTCCCGGATGCGATCTCGGGTTCCGATCCGGTGCTCGACGTGGGGGACACCTACGACTACTGCTACGCGATGCGCGACCCGGGCTTCGCGCAAGGCGCGCCCGACAAGGAAGAACGTCCCTCGACCCTGTGGTACCACGACCACCGCCTCGACTTCACCGGTGCCAACGTCATGCGCGGCCTGGCCGGCATGCACACGGTCTTCGACGGCCTCGACACGGGCAACGAGAACTCAGGGCTCCAGCTTCCCTCCGGCGAGTTCGACGTGCCGCTCGTCTTCCAGGACAGGCTCTTCGCCGTGGACGGCTCCCTGTGCTACACGCCCGGAACCTTCAACGGCTTCCTGGGGGACCGCTACTGCGTGAACGGTGCCGTGCAGCCCTTCTTCAACGTGAAGCGTCGCAAGTACCGCTTCCGCCTCCTGAACGGATCGAACGCGCGCTTCTACAAGTTCGTCCTGAGCGACAGCTCGAACAACACCTACTCCTTCGACCAGATCGGCTCGGATGGAGCTCTCCTGGCCTCGACGATCTCCGGCATCGGCTCCGTGCTGATGGGCATGGCCGAGCGCAAGGAGATCGTGATCGACTTCTCCCAGTTCACCGAGGGCACCGAGCTCTACCTGGAAGACCTGATCAACCAGGCCACGCCTTCCGGTCCCGGCGGCACGCCCGCCAGCCCGACCTGCGTCAGCGTCGGTTCGGGCACGCGCGCCATCAAGTTCGTGGTCGGAGCCTCCTGTCCCGACCCGAGCAACGTGCCTACCATCCTGCGCCCGTTGACCGCCGTGGGCTCCACCATGGGCCTTCAACTTCAACCGCATCGGCGGTTCCTGGACCATCAACAGCACGGTCGTCGACGTCGACGTGCCGATCGCCACGGTGCCCAAGAACACGCCCGAGGTGTGGACCTTCTCGAACGGCAGCGGCGGCACCTGGTGGCATCCGGTTCACGTGCACCACGAGTTCATGCGCGTGATCTCCCGCAACTCCGGTGCGCCCCTGGCCGACGAGGCCGACGGTATGGCGCGCAAGGACACGATCCTTCTGGGGGTGGGCGACTCGGTCGACGTGCACGTCAACTTCCGCGACTTCACGGGCAACTTCATGTTCCACTGCCACAACCTGGAGCACGAAGACCACTTCATGATGGCCCGCTTCGACGTGGTCTGACGCCCCTAGGCGGGCTGGCACTCTCGACAGAGGTAGAGCTGCCGGCTCGCCACCAGGATGCGCCGGATCTTGGTGCCACAGCGCCGGCACGGCTTGCCGCCGCGGTTGAACACCGCGTGCCGCCAGAAGCGCCGCGGCTCTCCCGCCGCCCGGGCCCTCTTCGCCAGCTGGGACAGCTCGGTCACGCCCCCGGTGCGGTAGGCGCGCTGGATGACCGCACGCATCGTGCGTGCCAGGGCGGCTCGCTCCTCGTCGTCCAGGTCCTCCGGACGCAGCTTCGGACTCAGGCCGGCGAAGAACAGGATCTCGCTGCGCAGGTAGTTGCCGATCCCGGCCACGAAGCCCTGGTCGAGGAGCAGTCCCCCCAGGGCCCTGCGACGAAAGCGGGCAGCATCGAGTCTCTTGCGCAGCTTGCGCGGCGTGGTGTCGGCCTCGAGCAGGTCCGGCCCGAGCTTGGCCAGGAACGGGTGGCGATCCAGCTCCCCTTCCTCGAGCACCTCGATGTCCGAGGCGCTGTAGAGCAGCGCCCAGCGGTCCGCGGTCTCGATCGCGACTCGCAGGGTGCGCCGGGTCGGGGGAGGCTTGCCCGGAGCGCAGGTGACCCACTTGCCGTAGAGCTGGTTGTGGGTGTAGAGCACCGGCCCGTCCTCGAAGCGCGTCAGGAGCGCCTTGCCCCGCGGGCGGATCGAGAGGACTCGGCGTCCCGCCATTTCCCCCGTGCGCGCCTCGAGGTGCGCCTGGCCGAAGCTGACCCTCTCGGCGATCTTGCCCTGGACCGCTCGGTTGAGCTGATCGGCGACGCGACGGATCTCGGGTCCTTCCGGCATGGGACAAGCTTCGCTCCGGTTCCCGCCTCGGATTCGTTGCCCCGCCGGAAAAGTGTCCGAGCGCGGATCCAACGCTCGTGGCCGGGCCTCACCCCACGAGGACTCGGATCGGTCGGCGACGTGCCCAGGGGTTAGGATGGACGGGTGAAACTCGCGCGCCTTTCTCTTCTGCTCCTCTCGGCTCTCGCCTGCACGACGGCGCCGCCACAGCCCGAGCCGCGACCCACGGCGGCCGAGGCCCGTGCCCGCATGAGCTCCAAGGAACGCCACGACCGGCTCGTCGACTACTTCCCCAACATCGAGCTCACGACCCACGAGGGCGAGAAGGTCCGCTTCTACGACGACGTGATCTATGACCGCACGGTCCTGATCCACTTCATGTACACCACCTGCGACGGCATATGACCGGGCACGACCCGGAACCTCGTGCAGGTTCAGCGAGAGCTCGGCGAGCTGGTGGGAGAAGAGGTCCACATGATCTCGATCTCCCTCGACGCCGAGGTCGACACCCCCGAACGCCTGGCCGCCTACGCCGAGCAGTACGGCGCCGGCCCCGGCTGGACCTTCCTGACCGGCGATCCCGACGAGATCACCCGGCTGCGCCACAGCCTGGGCGCCTTCGATCCGGACCCGATCCTCGACCAGGACAAGACCCAGCACGCGGGCATCCTGATCTACGGCTGCGAACCCCTAGGCCGCTGGGGAGGCGTGCCGGGCATGCTGCGCCCCGAGCGCATCGCACGCACGATGCGGCGTACGCTGGAGGCCCGGAGGCGTAGGGAAGAGTACTTGCGAGCCTCGAACAGCTAGCCCGGGCGCCTCGACTCTGAAGGCCCTGGTCCTTCGGGGTCTACCCTTCGGGAGCCGGAGACCGGTAGGATCGAGTCCATGGAAAGCGCATCCGGCCCCTTCCCGATCGATCCCGACATTCGCCGGGCCGAGACGCTCCCTGGCAGCTTCTACCGCAGCCCGGCGGCCTTCGAAGCCGTTCGGGAGCAGGTCTTTGCCCGTTCCTGGCAGTGGGTCGGCTTCGACGGGCAGCTCGAGAGCACCGACTTCGCGCGGCCGATCACGCTGCTGCCCGATCTGCTCGACGAGCCCCTGGTCCTGACGCGCGACGCGCAGGGCACCGTGCGCTGCCTCTCCAACGTCTGCACCCACCGCGCCAACCTCGTGGCGCGGGAAGCCGGCAGCTGCCGCGCCCTCGCCTGCAAGTACCACGGCCGACGCTTCGACCTGGCCGGGCGCTTCCTGTCCATGCCCGAGTTCGAGGGTGTCGAGGACTTCCCCGGAGAAGCGGACCACCTGCCGACCCTTCCCTCCGGAACCCTCGGGCAGCACCGCTTCGCTTCGCTCGATCCGGTGTGCGACTTCGACGCCTGGATCGCTCCCGTGCGCGAGCGCGTGGGCTCCCTGCCCCTCGAGGAGTTTCGCTACGACCCCGAACGCTCCCGGGACTACGTGATCGACGCCCACTGGGCCCTCTACGTGGACAACTACCTCGAGGGCCTGCACATCCCCTTCGTGCACCCGGGCCTGGCGCGCAGCGTGGAGTTCGCGACCTACGAGGTGCAGACCCATCCCTGGTCGAGCCTGCAGCTGGCCTATCCCCAGGACGGAGAGCTGGCCTTCGACGGCCCGCTCTCCGAACACGACGGCGAACGTCCCCGGGCGGCCTACTACTTCTGGCTGTTCCCCAACACGATGCTCAACTTCTATCCCTGGGGCCTGTCGATCAACCTGGTGCAGCCGCTCGCCATCGACCGCACCCGCATCGTCTACCACACCTTCGTCTGGAAGCCGGAGCTCCTGGGCCAAGGGGCCGGCGGCGCCCTCGACGCGGTCGAGCTCGAGGACGACGAGGTGGTCGAGTACGCCCAGAAGGGCGTTCGTTCCCGGCTCTACAGGAGCGGCCGGTACTCGGCCAAGCGCGAGCAGGCGGTGCATCATTTCCATCGGCTGTTGGGAAGAACGCTGGGAGCGAGATGAAGATTGCCCTTCTTGTCGTGGCCGCCTTGCTCGCTGTCCTTGCGCGCCAAGGAATGCGTTCGCGCGCCTCCACGCCGGTGTCCTCCAGCTCGGCCATGGACGCAGAGGTCGGGGAAGCCGCCGCTTCCCTGCGTATCCCGGTCACCGCCCCGCGTCATGACGTCGAAACTCCGCGATCCGAAGATCCGGACAGAGCCGTACCAACAATGAAGACCCTGGAGGATCTTCGTGCGAAGTTGCGCGAGGATCCTGGGCGAGTTGATCTGGACGAAGAGCTGCGGGCACGTCTCTTCGAGGAAGTCGAGCTCGACCTGAGCTTCGAGACGTTCGCGGAGCTCGTGGAGCGTCACCAGGGTGACGTTGCGACCCAACAGGAATGGGATCGCATGGTGCGCGAACTGTGGGCAGAGCCCGGGGCGCGGCTGATCTTCGAGGAGAACGTGGAGGCCGAGGCCAAGATGCGTCTTTTGATGGGGGAGACGGACACGTGGTTGGACCACAGCTACTGGCCCTGGCAGGGGCCTTGTCATTGTTCCTGTGAACACGGCGATCTGTGGGAGGACCCCGTCGTTCTCCGAACTCGCAACTTCGTTGACGAGAAGATGATGCGACTGCGCCAGATGGTGCCGCCTGAGTGGCGGCCGGGTGGGTTCTAGGAAGAGAAGCGGGGCCGTCACCTCCCGGCAACGGCCCCTTCTCTTCCGATCGAATCCAAGGGGACTCAGTCGATCGTGCCTGCGGTCAGGTCGGCGACGGCCGTCTCGAGGTGGGCCAGACGCTGGTCCAGGTGCGCGAGACGCTTCACCTCGCCCTGCAGGTTGTCGATGACCACGGCGGCGGCCGCGGCCTGGTCCACACCGATCACGACGTTGACCAGGTGCAGGCCTTCGGCTTCGGAGCTTTCCCAGGCGCGACCGAGCACCTGGGGCAGGTCTTCGGCTTTCAGCTCGGAGGGTGCCAGGGCCCGTGCGGTTCCGTCGTTGCGGCCGGAGGGCAGGACGAAGTCGCCCGACTGCACCGGACCGCGCATCTTGACCGGGGCCTGGCCGATGAAGGCAATCTGCTCGAAGCCGTCGCGCTCGGAGCTCTCGGCGCCCAGGGCGTTGCCGACCAGGGCCGGGGCGGTGCTGACGACCAGGATCTGCTCGGCACCCTCGAGGTCCATCGAGATCTTGCCGCCGCGCACGCCGACCACGTCCGCCGGGCCGATCTCCTCGCTGTAGTCCGCGCGTTCGAGCCACTCGGCGTAGTCGGCGCCCGTGTTGATGAAGGAGTCGTCGCAGTAGACGTTGCCGTCGGAGTCGACCCGGAACTCGATGTCGCTGCCGTTGCGCGCCTGGAAGAGCGTGCCGGCGTTGTCGGTGCGGTTGACGTCCATCACGGTTCCGCTCTGGGACTGGAAGAAGCCGGCCAGGCCCGTGGTCGCGATCGCTTCCACGGCGCGTCCGTTGCCCGAACTGACGAGGGCCGAGAAGCCCGCGGCCGAGCCGTTCGTGTTGCCGTTCATGATCACGCGCACACCGTCGCCACCCGCCGTCGAGTTCGTCACGTGCACACCGTTGCCCTGGGAGCCCGTGCCCGGCTGGGTGACCGTGATGACGGTGCCCACGGCCGTGCCTCCGAAGACTTGTCCGTTGAAGGTCGCGTGGCCCGCCGCGAGCTGGTTGTCGAGCTCGGCGTTGCCGGCCACGTGGAGGAGGGCGTCGGGGCTAATCGTTCCGACCCCGACGCGACCGATCGGATCGACGTACAGGGTGTCGCCGTCGATGGCCACAGGCTGGTTGATGTCGGGGGCGTTGAGGTTCAGCGTGCCTCCGAAGGACGCGCTCTTCGTTGGCGTGGCCAGCTCGGCCGCGCATGGTGCCATCGGCGTCCAGTTCAAAGGTGGCCGGGTCGCCGTAAACAGTCTTGTAGATCCAGGTACAACCACTCATTAGCGCCTGGATGGCCTCGCCATCGGGCTGCACGGCGTCGTCGTCGCTCAGGAAGCGCTCCAGGGGACGCGGCCGGGGGCCGTCGTCGACCGGCTGCTCGAGCGAGATCGTGTTGCCCTGTGACAGCAACAGCTCGGCGCG
>JAUIEE010000526.1 GCA_030428965.1 bacterium
CCGGGTCTGCAACTCGTCGCGAAGGTCCGCCGGTTGGGTGTAGACGTCGGGGGCCTTGCGCCCGTCCGCCTTGTAGATCGGCCGGGGCCTGACGCTGTAGTCGACGCTTGAATACATGTTGAACCACCAGAAGAGCTTGGCGCAGGTGAAGCTCGGATCGATCCTGCGGGCCTTCTCGTAGAGCTTCTCCCCCTGGACCAGCGCGTTCGACTGGCACCAGAAGCGCGCCTCGCCCAGGTCCCGGAAGAACCACCCGTTGCCCACGGCGCCGTGCTCGGTGGGCAGGGTCCCCGTCAGGTAGGTGGCCTGGACGCTGCAGGTCACCGCGGGCAAGACGCTCCCGATCGGAGCCATGTCTCCGCGTGCGGCCAGGCTCTGCAGGTGCGGCGTCCCCTCGTGGATCTGGGCGGCGGTCAATCCGACCACGTTCAGGACGAGCACCGGCTTCATGGGAGCCGCATGCTAGTGGAGAGCAACCGGGGGATCGAGAGTGCAAGGGCCTCGTATCCCCAGGGGCACCTTCCCAGGGGGCTCTGGGGAGAGGTCGGGCCTTGAACTAGGATAGCGCCATGGAAGACGTCGAGCCGAAGCCTCAGGCCCCCGTACGCGTTCGGGGGGCGGCCCGTTTGGAAGAGGGCTACGCCCGCAAGCTGCGCTTCCCGAAGGAAGACGGAGAAGGACAGATCGAGGTGGTCCTGTGCCGGGTCGACGGGCGCCTGTTCGCTCTCGATTCCTACTGCCCCCACGCCGGGGGCCGGATCGGGGAGGGGCCCCTGGCGGAAGGACGCTACGCCGTTTGCCCGCTGCACTTCTACAAGTTCGATCCCAGGAGCGGAGAGGCCCACGAGGTCGACTGCGATCCGGCCGGCCGCTATCGGGTCGAAGAAGTGGGCACGGACGTCGACGTTTGGCTGAACGAGACGCTCTGAGCGTCCGCGATCAGTCCGTGGGTTCGAGGTAGAGCACGTGCAGCGGATACTCGTTGCTCAGGCGGTCCAGGCCGACGGGGCGCCATCCCGGGCAGGCCACGCGAATGCCCTTCGGGGGACGTAGGCCTTCGAGGTCGATGCGTCCCTCCATGTCCGTCCGGCGCACGTAGTCGTTGTCCATGTAGACCTTGAGCCCCGGGATCGGATGGCTGCGCAGGAAGACCAGCAGGCGTTCCGTATCGCGCTGGGTCTGCTTGAACCCTTCGGGCACCGAGCACACGTAGAGCGTCGAGCCCCAACCGCGTTGCAGGGCAATCTTCGGGCCGTCGCTACCGCCTCGGGAGACGGTCGAAGACCGTGCGCTGAAGTGCGGCCGGTAGCCCTGGTGCCATACGATCCTCTGCGGTTCGAGTTCCGCGGGAAGGGCGAAGCGCAGGGGAGTCCAGCACTCGCCGAAGAGATCGCCCCGGGGGCCGAAGAACAGGGAGTAGCCGATCGGAGCGTCCGTGCGGGCATCCACGACCTGCAGACTCGCGTTGGTGACGTTCGTTGCCGGGCGGGCCTCGATCCTGGCACGGGACGTGGGCGGGATGACCCGAAGCCTGCGCGGCGTCCAGACGTGGGAGATCGAGCTGCCCCGGGCGACGACGTCGATGACGCTCAACTCGTACGAGCCAGCCGGCACGCCGTCGAAGGAGAACTGAAAGGAGGCACGATCCGTCGGGCTGCGCCGCACCGCCTGGGCGTCTCGGTAGCGAGTCCCGTCGAGCGAGCTGAGGCTCACGATCGGAGCTCGCGTCTCGAGTGCGATCGGTGCGTAGAGGGCGCCGGCGACGTTGCCGGCCGGAGGAGCGGGCAGGGCGATCAGGGGCAGGTGCTGGTGGCCCGGCTCGAGGCGCACCTCCTGCTCGACGCCGCCATGACCTTCCGGGCAGACCTGGACCAGCCAGGTTCCCGGTTGCACGTCTTCGAAGAGGAAGTGTCCACGGATCAGCCGCGTCGAGGCTTCGGGGGGAGCGATCCGGTTGCCTGAGGGCAAGAGGGTGACGATGCCGGCCGGCACGGGCACACCTGAAGTGTCGGTGACGCTGCCTTCGAGCGAGGAGTAGGGGACCAGCTCGACCAAGAGGTTGGAGGGATGCACACCTGAGGTCGAGTCGACCGGGACCGTGCCGCGCCAGCCGAGCCGATCGTTCCAGACCTCGAGTACGGCGTCCCTCGGCTTGAAGCGCTGGCTCCGTGGGTAACGAACCCAGCGCGGGTTTCCGGCTCGAAGGGGGACGGGCTCCCAGACCCCCGGGCTGGGGGCCGTGTTCGCGGCCTTCAGGCCTGATCGTGCCGGCTGGAGCGAAGCGGCCGCGCGCAGGGCCGCCCTGCTTTCGTCCGTTCTCAAGACCCGCATGTCGTTGCCGAGCACCAGGATCAAGGCCTGGCCAGGTCCCTGGCTGCCGGCCGAAGTCAGTCGAGCCTGCCATCCCTCGGAGCGGAAGCCCGGCGCCGTTGCCTCGACGTGGTAGGTGGGGCCGATGCTCACCTCGATCTCCCAGCGCTCGCTGACGCGGCCCGCCTTCAGGTGGTCGAAGGAGCGCTGTCCGAGCGGCTCCGGCTTGCCGGGCAGCGGGACGTCGTACAGCTCGGCCGTGACCTTTCCCGCGGGGAAAGCGCGCTGGGTCGAGAAGTTCCCGGCGAGGTCCGTGACGACGCGTTCGTGATAGCGAGGCGTGTCCATGCTCAGCTCGACGGTGACCTCGCGCACTCCTTCCCCGGTCTCCCGGTCGAGGACGATGCCTTGCACCGGCATGGACGTTCCATGCTGCAGCTCGATCTCGATCGGACTGTCGCCCAGGGCCTGGGCAGACTTTAGGTAGACTGGGCGGGGTGGGGGAACCCAACCCCGCGGCGGCATGGCGTAGACCTGAGCACCGTCGAGATCGTTCGTCTGGACGTTCCCCTCGTCGG
>JAUIEE010000046.1 GCA_030428965.1 bacterium
GATGCCCGCCGTCGCCGTCAGAAACGAGATGGATGCCCCCCGAGGTGGAGGACCAGGAGATGCGGTAGGTCGGAGCGAAGCCGAGCAGGAGATCGGCCTCCATGGACAGGTAGGGTCCGGAGTGTACGTCCTTGGTGACGTAGACCTCCTTGCAGATCTTCGCACCGGTGTCCGGGTCCGTCGCCTGGAGCAGGTCGTCGCGCAGGCGCGCCATGACCGCATCCGCCTCGGCGGGAGCCACCTGGCCCTGGGGCTCACGCCCCTGCAGGTTCAGGTAGATGAAGCCCATGCCGAGGCTGTAGGCCTGGGTCTTGGACCAGTCGACGAACAGGAGCGCCGCATCCAGACGCGGATTGATGGGCTCCTTCACCGCCAGGTAGCCCGCCTCGACCAGCCAGTTGTTGATGTTCACCTGGCGGCGGAAGCTCTGGAAGCCGTGGTCGGAGCACACGATGAAGGTGTCCCCGTCCCGCACGGCCTCGTCCAGGACGCGGCCCACCACGCGGTCCATCTGGCGGTAGATGGCCGGGATCGCCTCGCGCAGCTCGATCGTCTCCCCGAAGAAGGTCATCGTGCGCCCGGCGGCCGCAGCGTCGTAGAGCGGGTGCTCTTCGTCATAGTACTGGTACATCATGTGCTGGACGCGGTCGGTCGTGCTGAACACGCCCATGAAGAGCCTCCAGTCGTCACGCTGCAGGGACTTCAGCACCAGCTCCTCGCGCCAGCCGAGGGTGAACTCGACCTCCTCCATGAGGACCTCGGGCGAGATCTGCTTGTCCTTGAAGGGCATGGTCGCCGTGGACCAGCCGTAGGTCTCGAACAGCATGTCGCAGTCGTGGGCCAGCTCGCTGGCGAACCCGTGGGGCTCGCTGATCGACTGCCAGAAGGGAGGGTTGCGCGGATCGATGTCGAGCACGTTGACGAAGATCTCGAAGTGAGGGTCGTCCAGGTGCACGAGACGGATGCGCGTCAGGGCCTGCACCTTGAGGAGCCAGTTCAGCTCGAAGGTGAGCTCGAAGAACTCCGACCACTCCCCTTCCTCCAGGGTCTGACTCTGACCGCCGATCTGGATCGTGGCCGAGCCGCCGCTCTTCTCGATCACCATGTCCACGCTCGTGCCCTCGGCCTTGACCCGGGCGAGCTCGTCGTCCAGGGAGCGCTTCTGCTCGGTCAGCTCGATGCTCTTGTCGAGCGAGATGGTCGGATTGCGGATCGCGTCGTCGACCGCCTTGATCTCCTTCTGGAGCTTCTCCTCGAGCCAGAAGTTCTTGGGCCCGAAGATCTTGGTCTGGATCTTGCCGTCGTACTCGTCGACCCGGAAGACCGTGCCGGCCGTGCTCGTGCCCTTGCCCTTCGGCGGGCGGTCGGTGTAGTCCGGGCTCGTGGTGTAGATGAACCAGTCGCCGATCTTGCCGCGCGCGTCCGGCACGCCCAGGCCGGAAAGCACCCGGGCTCCCTCGGGAGCCTCCATGTCGAAGGACTGGGCCGCATCGATGACGATGCTTTCCACGCCCGCGTCGGCCGCGTAGTCCCACAGGTTGCGGGTCTGGTTGGGGTTGGTCGAACGGGGCAGGGTCTCGGGCAGCATCCCGCGGATCGTCAGGCCGCCGTAGGCCGCGGCTCCTCCGAAGACGAGGGCCAGCACGAGGGACAGGACGAAGCGCCCGCGGGAGATCGCGAGCACCAGGATCAGGACGAGGACGAAGGCCGCACCGCCGGCGACGCCGGCCATGACGTTGGGACTCCAGGTCGGAATGGGCGTGTTCTCGAAGGACTCGACCGGACGACGCTCGTCGCCGAGGTGACCGAGGCCGGGCATCGGGTTGCCGCCGTCCAGGGTGCGGCGCACGAAGCCGGGCACGCCGGTCTTGGCGGGGTTCTGGCCCGTGTTCAGGGCGGCCCAGGACACCGGGGACTCGGGGGGAGCCACGATCTCGAGCGGGGCGAAGCTGCCCTGATCGGCGAGCCGCTCGAAGTTGGGATAGTCGCCGGGGCGCTCGGCCATGAGCTGGCGCACGGTGCGCGCATCGGCCCCGTCGAAGCCCAGGATGATGACCCTTCCGTCCGCGGCCAGGGGACCTTTGGCCCCCGCCAGGAAGAAGGGCAGAACCAGGGCGAAAAGGGCGACGAGGGCCTTACTCAGTCTCTTCCGATCGTTCATGGGGTCGTGCTACTCCGCCCGGGACAGGCCGGTTAGGATCCGTGCCCGCTCTTCCGGGTCAGGGGTGGCCGAGATGGGAACTCGAGGGTGGAGAGGTGGAGGTCCGTCGGGACCTCTCTCGCCCATGAATCGGCCGAAGAAGGCGTCAAGCTAAGTTCCGAATGGAGGCAGTGTCAATCTGGACCCGGACGAGTCGATCCGGACGTGTGGCCAGCGTCGTGGTTCTGTTCCTGGCCCTCGGGTTGCTCGCCCTGGTGGGCTGGATCGCTTTCGGCTCCGAAGAACGCGCCGCCCCCGGCGAAAAGCCCGCCACGACGGCCCGAAAGGCTCCGTCTAGCCCTGGACGGGAGCCCTCGCTAACCGAACCTGCAGCGCGCTCCGCGGCCCAGGCAGCCCCCCCCACGCCCGTGGAACCCGGTGACCTGGCCCTGGAGTCCCACCGGGGCACCACCATCGCTGCCCCCGACTTCCAGGGCACCGGCGGCCTGCGGGGTCACGTTTCGGTCTCCGGGGGAGCGGCCTTTCCCTCCCACTGGACGCTCGTGCTCTCGCCGAGCCGAGTGCTGCCGGGCCGCGAGTTCGCCCGGGAACAGAGCTTCGAGTTCAGCCAGGGGGAGACGGACTTCCGCCTCAGCGACCTGCCCCTCGGGGGCTACGACGTCACCCTCCAGGCCCCGGGCCTCCAGAGCCTGCCCCATCCGGTCCTGCTCGAGCCGGCCAACCGTTCCCCGTTCGTCAACCTGCAGCTGTACGCGGCGGGAGAGCTCCACGGCCGGCTCCTGAATGCGGAGGGCGACCCGCAACCGGAGATCGACGTCCACCTGACCGCCCAGCCCGAAGGACAGACCCGCTCCCTCCAAAGCGATCGCATCGGACGCTTCCGCTTCACGGGGGTCCTCGACGGCTCCTACACGCTCGTGGTCGGAGACCCCGTCAACCCTTTGACCGAACCGCGCCGGCTGAACTTCCGAGCTCCCTCCATGAACCTGCCGGACATCACCTTGCCCGCCCTCTCCGCCCTCAGGCTGCGGGTCCTCGACACCGCGGGCAATGGCATCCCCCACGCCCAGGTGCGGGGAGCGGGGAGCCTGGGGGGCAGCGTGGACGGACGAACGAACATCGACGGCTGGCTGACGATCCCCTACCTCCCGCCGGGCCGCTATCGCCTGCAGGTCGAGCACCCGAGCGTCGGGGAGGGACGCGTCGCGGTCGACGTTCAAGCAGAGCGCACCGCCGAATCCTCCGTGGTCCTGCGTTGAAGGGCCGCCATCTGCGCGAGCTGTTGCGGCTCGCCTGGCCGGCGGTCCTGTCCTACATCCTCAACAACCTCTACCGGGTCAACGACCAGTTCTGGATCCAGGGTTTGGGAGGCGCATCCCAGTCCGCGATCGGCGCGACCTTCTTCGTGCAGGTCATGGGCTTCGCGGCCATCTTCTTCGCCGTGGGCGGAACCCTGGCCCTCGTGGCCCGGGCCACCGGTGCAGGGGACCCGACGGCGCGCGACTCGGTCATCCGCCACGCCCTCTTCCTGGGTCTTTTGATCGGAGGTGTCCTGACCGTCGCGGTGCGCGCCAACCTCGGGGTCATCGTGCAGCTCCTGGGCCTCGAGGGAGAGCTCGCCCCGCTGGCTCGGGACTACCTGGGCATGCTGTACCTGTTCATGGGCCCCATGGCGCTCATCCCGGTCATCGATGCCATCTTCATCGGGCGGGGCAACACGCGCATTCCCATGCTGCTGCAGTGCCTGGCCGTGGCCCTCAACTACGGCCTCAACCCGATCCTGATCTACGGCCAGCGAGCCCGTGAGGTGATCGACGCACCCGGGGTGGTCTGGTTCTCCGAGCTCGCGAGCTGGCTCGGGATCGAAGGCCGAGGCCTCGAGGGTGCGGCCCTCGCCACCGGACTCTCCCGGCTCGTTTCGGTCTTCCTGGGCCTGGCGATCCTGCGCTTCTGGGCAGGCACCTCCCTGGTCGGGTCCCTGCGTCTGAAGCTCTCCCGCTGGATCGACATCACGCGCATCGGCGCGCCGGTGGCCTTCGCCATCGCGATCTACTCCGGTGCCTACTGGGCTCTGCTCGGTACGGTCCTCACGCGTCTCGAGAACGCGGTGACCGGCGGGCTCGGCATCGGCTTTCAAGTCTTCGAAGGCATCGCCTTCCCCTGCTACCTCGGGATCTCGATCGCCGGAGCTTCCCTGGTGGGACGGGCCATCGGAGCGCGCGACGCCAGGGCGGCCTGGGAATACACCCACGCCGCGCGCAGCCTGGGCCGCGTCGTCGGCGTGCTGTTCGCCTTGGGCTTCTACTTCCTGCATCCGTGGCTGGTTCCCCTGTTCACCCAGGACGACGACGTGGCGCGGGAAACGGGACGCTACGTGATGGTGCTCGCGTTCTCCCAGTACTGGGTCGCGGTGGAGACCGTGAACGAGAAGGTGCTCCTGGGATCGGGGGTCACGCGTTCGATCCTGTGGATCAGCCCCCTGGGCAACCTCCTGCGCGTTCCCCTGGGCTGGCTGTTCGCCATCAGCCTGGGCTTCGGTGCCTGGGGGCTGTGGTGGGCCATCAACCTGACCACCTTCCTCAAGGCCTTCCTGTTCTGGCGCAAGGTTCAGGAGGGTTCCTGGCTCGAACAGGCCCTGGGAGGCGACTCGGATCAGGCCGAGGCGCCCGACGCGGCCTCCTCGAGCTGAAGGGCCCAGCGGGCGAAGTCCGTGCAGAAGGAGGCGAGGTCCCTCCCTTCGAGCTCGCACAGGGTCTCGCGGCCGTGGTTGATGCGCAGGCACGCCTCGAGCTCTTCATGGGAAGAGGGGGCCATGGACGCCACTTCGGCCATCCGTTCCCGGGCCCGCTGGAGCTCCTCTTCCACCGGCCGGTTGACCGAATCCGCCAGGGCATGGGCCTGGAGTTCCCTTCCGGTCAAGGACCGAACGGAGGCACGGAAGTCGATCGCGTTGCCCGGTTTCCAGCAGGCGCTCGCGAGCTCTCGGCCCACCCTGGGGTTGTCGACGATGTGCCCGTCGCGCCCCAGGAAGTGCTCCCGCGTCTGATCGACCGCCATGCGTGCCAGGAGGTAGCTGTGGTAGTAGGCGCTCGAGTCTCCCGCCAGGAGGTGCGGAACCGAGAGGATCGGCCGCGGTGCACCTCCGGGGGTCAGGGCGAAACGCTCCTCGACGGACCTCAGCTCGGCCAGCACGCGTTCGGGCGAGAGTTCCGCTTCGGGAATCTCGTAAATGGCCTTCTCCCCGTAGCAGACGGCCAGGGAAGAGCGCAGTCCCAGGGCGCGCGCGGGTTGCTCGGAAGCGATGCGACGCTCGACCCACTCCGTCGAGGGAGGTTGGCCGTGCCCATCGAGGGCGTAGCGACGCAGCCACTGGGGATCGGAGACCAGGGACTCGAGGAACAGGCTCTGGGTCTCGGCATGGGACGGTGACGTGGGAGCCAGCTCCTGGGCGAAACAGAAGGCGGGCTGGTCCACGTTGGCGAAGTGCGCCGCGTGCCCTCCTTCGTGGAGGAGCGTCCGCAAGGCGCGCGCCCCGGCTCCGCGCACGCCGACGATCCCGTTGGCAGCGAGGTGGATGCGAGCCGGCTTCAGGCCGCTCGCTTCCCGACGCGCCGGTTCGGGAAGGTGCATGAAGCCGTTCTCGTACTTGCCTGGGCGGTCGAACAGATCCAGCACGATCGAGGCTCCCCGGTAGGAGATCCCCAGGCCCTGGAACGACCGAATCCAGCGCTCCACCGCTGCCGCCAGGGGGAAGTAGGCCTCTTCTTCCTCGCGCACCTGGGCCCCCGAGGCGAACAGGACGTTCCAGGGCTGACGCGCCTGGGCACCCGCAGTCGCTTCCAGCCGTTGCAGGAAGCCCTCGGCGGTCGAACGGGTCTGGCCCTCCAGCTCGTCGAGCAGGCCGAACAGCTCCTCCTTGGTCATCCCCTCGTTGCGCCGGACGCGCCAATCGTAGTAGTCCTCCGCGCCGAGCATGCGCCCGAGGCGATTGCGCATGCGCACGAGGTCGCAGAAGCCTCCGTCCAGCACGTGCTCTTCGATCGAGCGCAGCCCGCGCCAGGCGGCCCGGCGTTGATCTTCTTCGGGATCGCAGCGCAGCATCCAGGCCAGCCTCACGCTGCTGGCCGGCTGGAAGCTCTGTCCCCGGGCGTGGTGGCCCAGCCGCATCTCGCGGCGCGACTCGGCCAGGAGACCCTCGACCTCCACGATCTCCTCCGCCAGCAGGCGCGCCGCAGGACTCTCGATCCCGTGCACCTCGAGGGTACGGGCCCATCCGCGCAGGCAGGCCAGCTGCTCCAGCGACGGCTGTTCCGCGCGCGCGTCCTGGGCCGCCAGTTCCGCGCAGGCCAGCTCCCGCCGCACCGCGGACAAGAGCGCGGGGTCCTGCAGGAAGCGGTTGGCTTCGATCTCCGTCCGTGCGCGCTCTTCCCGCGCCCCCACCGCATCGGGACTCAGCCCCATGCGCTCGACCCAGAAGGCCTCTTCCTTCGGCACGTGGACGGCGAGGTAGGCGCGATCGAGTTCGCTCAGGAAACGGCCGTATCGGTCCATGGTCTCACCTCATCCTTCTGCGCTTCGCTCCGAACGGGCTCCTTCCCTTTCGGAGAGATCCCGTCGCCAGGTGAAGCCCAGAACGCTCCCGTCCTCGATTCGAGCAAGCCAAAACGCACCCTGGACCTCTCCCTCCGCTCCCAGGGGCGCCTCGGCCTGTTCGTTGCATCGGGCCGCCACCGCCGTACACTCCCCGAGCGCGGCCATTGCCCCCGGAACCCCCATGCCCCAAGCCCCTCTCATCGATCTCGACAGCATCGACCTATCGCGCTCGGTGATCGAGCTGGACAGGATCCAGGAGGTCCTCAAGCAGCGCGGCACGTTCGTCATGATCGAAGGCGTGCTGCACCTGGACCTCGAGGCCGAGATCATCGTCGGCTACAAGGACATCCGTTCCGACGACTGGTGGACCCAGGACCACATTCCCGGCAGGCCGATCTTCCCTGGAGCCATGATGGTCGAGGCCGCCGCCCAGCTGTGCACCTTCGACTTCCACCAGCGCGAACCCAACAACGAAGGCTCCTTCATCGGCTTCACGGGTATCGACAAGACGCGCTTCCGTGCCGCGGTCGAACCCGACTGCCGCATGATCTTCGTCGGCAAGAAGAATCGCTGCCGGCGAACGATGTTCAACTACAAGACCCAGGGATTCGTCGAGGGCCGGATGGTCTTCGAGAGCGAGATCTCCGGCATGGTCTTCTAGTAGACGGAACGGGACCTCCTGCAGCGCAGGCCCCGCCGTCGGCTAGAGCCCGGCCCCGAAGGGCGGAGGCGCGGCCAGCTCGGGCTCGTTGTTGCCCTCGGCGTCGAGGATGTCGAGCACGTCCAGCTCGGCGCAGCGACACGGCGAACCGACCTGATCGGCCAGGGAAGGCCGCGTCTTGCCCCCCTCTCCGCTGAGCACTTCCTTGACGTACGTCCCGTGCTGGGTACGCAGACGAACGCGGAACCGTCGGCTCTCCCCCTCGACCTCTTCGAAGTCGAGCCACTCGATCCAGCGCAAGCGCTCCTTCTCGGCCCGACGATGGGCCACGCGCTCGGGGGTCTTCTGGTAGACGTCGACGCGTTCGCCGCACAGGGACCTGAGTCGCGCGACGTCGACGCCCTCGTTCTCGAACTCCACCAGCGCGCCGTATTCCTTGGCGTGGTGGGTCTCCTTGATGACGGCGACCCTCGTCTTCTCGGTCCAGTGCAGCCCCTCGATTTCGAGGCGCCCTTCGTTGCGCCGGTTGATCTCCGCCTCCAGGGCCGCGAGGTCCACCTGGGTCTCCTTGGGCCCGATCAACTCGAGGATGAACGGCCGACCGCGACCGAGCATGCGCACATCGATGTCTTCGCGTCCGGCCCCGTGGAACTTGTTCTTGCGGGTGCCGAAGGCCTTGCCGGCCACCCAGGCGACCAGCTCCTGGACCGAGTCCCGGGTCAACTTGCCGAAGCCCTCGCAGCGCGTGCACTTGCGCCGCCGGCGGGGGTGGCCCTTGCACTCGGGGCAGAAAAAGACCGTCTGGGGCAGGTCTCGACAGAGCTTGCGATAGCGACCTTCGAGAAAAACCTTGGCCTTCGGAGGCTGGTTCATCGTCCTCGTACCGGGTTGGGGGAGGTCTTCCCTGAACGACTGGAACGTTCCTGAGCGGGGACCTGGGCCCTCCGCGGCGAAAGAGGATAGCTCCGCGGCCGACGGACACAACCGTCGTCCTCCAAGAGCGGGAGAAAGCGTGTCCAAAAGGCCTCCGAAGCCCTACCTTGCGCCTCCATGTATCCGGTCTTGTTCGAGCTGCCTGGAATCGGCTTCCCCATCCGGACCTTCGGCGTGCTGGTCGCCGCGGGCTTCCTCTTCGCCCTGTGGCTGTGGGCCCGGCTCCTGGCCCGCTACGGGGTCGACCCCGAGAACGACCCCGAGCGCGGCTCCCGGGTCGCCATGTGGATCCTGATCGGCGTGCTGGGGGGAGCGCGGCTGATGTACGTGGGCGTGGAGTCCATGCGCTACCTGCGCAGCGACCTCACCCCCGGCGTCGAGGGCTACCTGGCCACGGCCGAGCGGGAGCGTGTCGCCGCGGTCCTGTCCCCGGACGAGCTGGAGCTCGCCCACAGGGTCCAGGTCGGCCATGACTTCTTGCACGATCCGCTGAGCGTGCTCTTCATCTGGCAGGGGGGCCTGGTCATGTACGGAGGCTTCTTCGGCGCCATCCTGCTCGGGTGCTGGGCCGCGCGACGCGAGGGCATGAACCCCTTGAACGCCCTCGACACCGGCCTGATCTGCGGCTTCGCCGGGCAAACGATCGGGCGCTGGGGCTGTCTCTTCGTCGGAGACGACTACGGCAGCAAGGTGCCCGAGCCCTACCGGGACCTTCCGTTTCCGGTGACCGTGCGCGTCCCCGATCGGGAGTGGCTGGCCGCCAACCCCGAGAGCCTGTTCGACCCCTCCCTGGCCGGGGAAGTGCTCTGGGCGACCCAGCCCTGGATGAGCATCAACGCCTTGATGATCGCCGTGGTCGGCTGGTTGTTCCTGCGACGTTCCCGCTGGCACGGACAGACGGCCGCCTGGATTCTCGTGCACTACTCCGTCACCCGCTTCGCGATCGAGATGTTCCGGGGCGACGACGTGCGCGGCGTGTGGTTCGGAGGAGCCCTGTCGACCTCCCAGTTGATCTCGATTCCCGCCGCACTCGTGGGCCTGGCCCTGCTCTTCTGGAAACGACAGCGCAAGGCGCCCTACCGCAGCTGGCCGCCGGCGTGAAAGGGGGCGAGGCGGTCACGGTCATCGCGGGTCTCGACGAAGCGGGACTCGGCCCCCTTCTGGGTCCCTTGACGATCGGGTTCAGCGTCCTCTCGGTCCCCGCCAGCGAGCCCGATCCCTGGAAGCTCCTGCGCAAGGTCGTCTCCAAGAACCCCAAGCAGGACGCCAAGAAGCTGGTCGTCGCCGACTCGAAGAAGGTCTTCACCCGCAACGCCCGGGGACGCAAGCGGCTGGAGGCGACGGCCCTGGGCTTCGCGAGCCTGCTCAACGACCCGATCGCTCCCCCCACCTCTCCCGAGCAGTTCCTCTTTCGCGGCCTGGCCCCACGCCGGAGCCTCCTGGGGGAGCACCCGTGGTACGGGAACCTACCGGAGGTGCCCGCCATCTGGGATCGCTCCGCCCTCGAGCTGCGCGCCGCCATCCTGAAGAGGGAGATGGACAAGGCCGGGTGTCGGCTGCTGGACGCGGGCGTGCGCATCGTTCCCGCGGGCGAGCTGAACGCCTCGTTCGAGGAGACGGGCAACAAGGGCACGACCGTTTGGACGAAGACGCGGGAGGTCCTGCGCCACGTCTGGAGAGAGCACGGCAGCTCCTCTCCCGAGGTCACGGTGGACCTGCTCGGAGGCCGCATGAACTACGGCCCGATCCTCGGACGCGGCTTTCCCGAAGCGAGCGTGCGCCTCCTGTTCGCCCGTGAGCATCACTGTGCGTACGAGCTCGAGGGTCGTGGTCCGCGCGGTGCAGGACGTTCGATGCGCATCGTGTTCCGCAAGGAGGGCGAGGAGCACTCCTTCGCCGTCGCCCTCGCCTCGTGCCTGGCCAAGTACGCCCGCGAGACCGTCATGTCCGCCTTCAACGGGTACTTCGAAGGCTTGTCGCCCCGCCTCCGCCCCACCGCGGGCTACCGCAACGACGCCCAGCGCTGGCTCGAGGACGCGGCACCGCTTCTGCGCAGGACCAAGCTGCCCCAGGGGGTCCTGGTCCGCGAGCGCTGAGAGGCACCGTGAACGGAAGGCTCGACGCGGCCGCCGCCCTCGATGCCGCTCCGACGTTCCCCGTGCGGGGAAAGTCTCCAGGCCGGGCGGATTTCGAGCCGATTCTGGCAGCCAGGGGGTGGACTGCTAAGGTACCCCGCTCCCGCGACGATTCGGCTCACCCTCTCCCCCTACCCAACCTTGAAAACTGCGATCCTCGGAGCCGGCGTTTCCGGCCTGGCCTTGTCCCGCTTCCTCGTGGAGGGCGGACACCCCCAGTCGGACATCCACCTGTTCGAAGCCGCCCCGGTGGCCGGAGGACTGTGCCGCTCCAAGACCGTCGACGGGTTCACCTACGACGTCACCGGGGGGCACATCCTCTTCAGCAAGGATGCCGGGATCATGCAGTGGATGAAGGACTGCGCGGGCGGAGACGACGCGTTCGTTCAGCGCGACCGCAACACCAAGATTCGCTTCGACGATCGCTGGGTGCAGTACCCGTTCGAGAACGGCCTGGGGGACCTACCCGACCAGGCCAAGTTCGATTGCCTCAAGGGCTACGTCGAGTCCTGGCACGAGCGTAAAAAGACGGGTTCCCCGGCCCCGACGGACTTCAAGAGCTGGATCCAGTGGCGCTTCGGCTCGGGCATCGCCCAGCACTTCATGGATCCCTACAACGAGAAGATCTGGAAGCGGCCGCTCGAGGACATCTCGAGTTCCTGGGTGGCTGGACGGGTCCCCGACGCCCCGGTCGACGACGTGTTGCGCTCGGCCATCGGGATCCGCACCGAGGGCTACACGCACCAGGCCATCTTCTACTATCCCAAGCAGGGCGGCTTCCAGGCCATCACCGACGGCATGGCCTCGACCCTGACCGATCAGATTCGGCTCAACACGCCCGCGGAGAGCGTGATCCGCCACGGCGAGGGCTGGCGCGTCAACGGCGAGGACTTCGACCGGGTGGTGAACACGATCGCCATGAACGAGCTGCCGGGGATCCTGCCGGACATGCCGGACGAAATGGCCCGGACCATGCGGGGCCTCTCCTTCAACTCGATCACCTGCTTCCTGGTCGCCCTCGATCGAGAGGAGCACCCGAACCTCTCCTGGATCTACCTGCCCCAGACCAAGCAGGGTCCGGTCAACCGCGCAACCTACATGTCGAACTACTCCCCGGGCAATGCCCCCGAGGGAAAGACGTCCTTCCTGCTCGAGGTCACCTACCCCGGCGGAAGCCCCGAGCCTGGCCCCGAACTGGAGGACGAGGTGCTGAGGGGCGTGGAGAACGCGGGGCTCCTGCGCCGCGACGAAGTCCTGTTCTGCGACCGGGACAGCTCGAAGTACGCCTACATCGTCTACGACCACCACCTCGCGGAACGGCGGGCGCGCGCGATCCAGTGGTGCGAGGAGAACGGCATCGAGCCCCTGGGGCGCTTCGGGCACTACGACTACTTCAACTCCGACCAGTGCACGATCGCGGCCCGCGATCTGGCGCACAGGCTCCTGGACAGGGCTCGCTCGGGCTAGCGCCGCGATTCGGGAGAGCTGGCCGGTGGAGAGTCCCCTGGAAGAGCACTCCGGCCACGGAGCCATCCGCGCCGATGCGCGGCCCGTCTCCCTGGTCATTCCCACCTGGAACGGAGGCGAGCGCTTCCGCGAGCTCCTGGCCGTGCTCGCCGACCAGGACATCGAGGGCGGCTTCCAGCTCGTGGTGTGCGACTCGGGTTCGAGCGACGGGACCGACCGGGCGGCCGAAGAGGCCGGAGCTCTGCTGCTGCGCATTCCCCAGTCCGAGTTCAACCACGGCCGCACGCGCAACCACGCGATCGCCCACAGCGCGGGCGAGATCGTGTGCCTGTTGACCCAGGACGCCGTCCCCATGGGCGCGGACTACCTGCGCAACCTGGTGGCCCCCTACGACAACCCGCGCATCGACGGCGTCTACGCCCGCCAGTTCCCACGCCCCGACTGCGATCCGATCCTGGCCGAACGCCTGCGCCAGTGGAGCGCGACGCGCAACGAGCCCGAGCTCAAGGTCCTGGCGCCGGGGGATCCCGACGGCTCGGCGGCCCTCTTCCGCGACCTCCCGCCCCTCGAGCGCTACCTCTCCAGCGCCTTCGACAACGTGGCCTCGTCCGTGCGCCGATCGAGCTGGGAGAAGATCCCCTACCCCGAGCGCAGCTTCGGAGAAGACGTCGCCTGGGCCCGGGCAACCCTGCTGGCGGGAGGCGCCATCGCCTTCGAGCCGAGCGCCCGGGTCGAGCACTCCCACCGGATCTCGATCGAACGGGAGTTCCGCCGCATCTACTGCGACCACCGTAACCTCTACGAACTGTTCGGGCTCTTCAACGTACCCAGCTGGCGGGCGGTCTGGGCCGGCTGGAAGCACCAACGCAGGTTTTACCGCGAGCTCCTGGCCGCTGCCGAACTCTCCGGCCCGGCTCGTCTCGCCTGGAGGGCCTATTCCATCCCCTACGGCCTGTTCGAGACGGCAGCCCAGTTCCTGGGGGCGCGCTCTCACTGGAAGACCCGGGAAAGCCGCTTCTGGCGCTGGGCGGACGGGCGGATCCGCCGGGGCGTTTAGGGCCCGCGTCGGTACAATCCGCCCGGTGGCGGACCAAGCTCAGATTCCGGATGTCGAGCGCCCGAGGGGCACGCGTCCCCAGCTCATCGCGGGACGCTACGAGGTCCTGGGGACGATCGGGCAAGGACCCACGGGGCGCGTTTTCCGGGTCAAGGACCACCGGGACGAAGCCCGCCCCACGGCGCTGACGATTCTGCTGGCGGACCGCACGGACGCCCCGGACTTCGAGCGCCGCTTCGAGGACTTCTTCCGGCGGCGGCGCGGCCTCGAGCACCCGACCCTCCCCACGGTGCGGGAGGTGGGTCGCACGGAGCTCGGTCTGTTCTTCTACGCCTACGACCACGTCGAGGGAGAGACCCTGGCCGACCACCTGGCCAAGAGCGGCGCGTCGGACGCCGCCCTGAATCGAGGGCTCGCCCGGCAGACCCTGGAGGGCCTGGCGATCGCCCAGGCCGCGGGGCTCGTGCACGGCGACCTGCGTGGAGACAACCTCCTGCTCGAAGCCCCGGGCACCACCAACGGGTCCAGGGAACTTCAGGTTCGACTCCTGGACTTCGGCCTGGAGAACGCCCTGTTCCGGCCGGACGCCGAGCAACGAACGGGACGCGACGACCTGATCGCCCTTGAAGGGCTGTTCGGCGAGAGTCTGGGCCCGGCGCGCGGGCTGTCCCTCGACCCGAGCGTGGAAGGCGCCGACGTCCTCCTGGACCAGCTGTCGAGGCCCTCGCCGGCGGCTCCGCCGTCCGTCTCCGGGACGCCCGCTGCGAAACCCACTCCCCGTCCGGGCCCGGCCGGGACCCGGAGCGCTGTCTGGCCCTACGTGGGCGTTCTCGTTCTGGCCCTGGCCGTGTTCTTCGGACTTCGCGACCGCGGCGCGCCCGAGGTCGCCGCCTCGCCCGCGCAGGAGCCGGTGCGACCGCCGCCATCGGATCCGGGGCCGTCCGGAGCCGCCGTTCGGACCTTGGAGAGCCAGATCGCCCGCCTCAACCAGGAGCTCGAGGCCCTGCGAGACGACCTTGGCTCCTGGCGCGGCCGCGCCGAAGAAGCGGAGGCCCGCTCCGCGGAATTGACGGGCTATCGCGAGGAGAGCCTGGCCCGCATGGCACAGCTCGAACGCGACCTCGCCGCCGCACGGCAGTCGATCGTGGAGTTCGAGGTGGCCCGGGACGAGACGCGCCGAGCCCAGGACCCGAACTACCTGGGAGCGTTCTACCTGGACCGCATCCTCGAACAGGTCCAGGAGGGATCCGGCGAGGCGGCCCTGGATCTCGTGCGCTCCATGAAGAACGAAGCCGCGATCATGCGCCACGGGCTGAACGGGATGGACTTCGTCGAAGAGCTGGCCCGCTGTGCCTGGGAGCTGGAGCGTTCGCGCTCCAGCGAGGACGAGCTCGCGGAGAGCGATCGTCTGGGAGAGGCGTGGCGTCTGGTCGAGGGAATCCAGGAGAAGCGCGACCTCTTCTTCCGGGAGTCCGCGCACTGGGTCGCAACCGAGATCGAAGGTCTGGATCAGGATCGCCCGGACCAGGTCGATGCCGCCATCTCGGACCTCCTCGGGAGCATCGGCCGCGCCAAACAATCCCTGGGCCATCGATTCCGGGAACGGTGGGCCGAACTCGAGCGCACCAGCGTCGACCGCGATCCCGAAGAAGTGCTCTCCATCGCGCGCTGGATCGGAGAGGAACGGCTCGGGCCCTTCCTGAGCCGCTACCGCCAGCTCGTGGCCCAGACGGAGGTCGACGGAGAACTGGACCTCGAGGCTCTACGCGAGGTGCGCTCCCTGGCGGCCTGGGGCGAGGCCATCGCCGCCGACCCGGAGCTCGCGCGCACGGAAGACGGCCAGGAGATCCTCTTCTTCCGCTACGCCCTGCGCTGGTACATGCCCTGGCACGAAGGGGAAGGGCGACCTCCCATCGATTGGGGCCCCTACCCGGCCAGCGCGGCCCTCCAGCGCGGGGGTTGGCGTGCCCAGATGGTGCTCAAGACGCGCCTGCTCGGGGCGAGCTCGGGCTTCCCGGGACCTGTGGGCAGCCGCTTCCTCTACCACCGCATCGACGCCAACGGTACCGCAGGTTGGGAGCTCGAACGGGTCTTCCGGGAAGAGCCACGGGGCAGCGAGTCCCGCTGGCGCATCCAGGTCGAACGCTTCGCCGCGGACGGGACTCCCCTCGCAGCCGACGAGCGCCTGCTCGTGCAGCGGGGCAAGCGCTTCACCCTCGACAGCCAGGACGGGCCGGAGTGGCTCGACCTGCGCCGCAGCGGCTCGAGGTTCCGCATCCGCGTCTGGAACTCCATCCCCAAGCCCGAGGTGCCCCACAACCTGCCCCTCGATCGCGTGCTGCTCGAGTCCTTTCAGCGTCGCCTGGGGGAAGAGAACCGAGAGTGTCTGGTCGTACAGGACGGCTTCGGGGCCCACTGGTATTCCCCGCAGCTCGGCCTGGTCCTGCGGGAGGAAGCGGACGGCTCGACCCACGAACTGGTCTATGCGGAGCTCCCGCGCTGAGGTTCGGCTCCTTCAGGGGCCGAGCACGAACTCGAGCGCGGTCGTGAGCCCCATGCGGTTGCCCGGCGCTGCCGTGCGGTCGAACAGGAAGCCCTGGGCGTAGACCGGGATTCCGGCGATGGCCGGATCGTTCGGGATGGGGATGTCGACCGGAGAGGGGATCCCCGGGCCGGCCCAGGGAGGTCCGCTCAGGTTCGGCCTCAGCCGGTTGCCGCCCGCGAGACTGATCAGGACTTCACCGGGACCGTTCATGCCGCGGCTGGCCGAGATGGCGCCGCAGGGATGCTGGCGGTGGGGAGCCAGAGAAAGCACCAGGGAAGCGTTCGCACCCGGGGCCTGGGTTCCCAGGGGATTGTCCAGCCCAAGGGTCAGAGTCCCCCCCAGGGACGGGTCCCCGGCCAGGACGGACAGACTCGACTCGGGGTTGAGCCCACAGCCGTAGAAGACCATGTCGCCCTGGGTCAGGATGCGCTCGGAGGTGACCCCATCGAGGAAGAGCACGTAGACAGCTCCACGGTTCGGACCTCCGTCGTCGTCGAAGCGTGCGCCCACGACCAGGTCGGCCTTGCCGTCTCCGTCGAGGTCCCCGAGGCCGGCCACAGCCGACCCGAACCAGTCCTCGTCGTCCAGCTGGGAGGTGAAACCGCCCTGCACGGAGTTGATCTTCTGGTAGTCCTTGACCGTCCCGTCCTGGTTCATGAACAGGATGTGCACGGCGCCGCGATCGTTGGGAACCTCGTCGTCGAGGATCGTCCCGACGGCGAGGTCGACGACTCCGTCGCCGTCGATGTCGCCCAGGGAAGAGACCGAAGTGCCGAACTCCGAGCCGTAGTTGATCGGAGCCAGGAAGTTGCCCTCGAAGTCGCTGATCTTCTGCTTGCCCTTGACGGTGCCGTCGTCGCGCAGGAACAGGATCCAGAGGGCACCGTGGCGCACGCCCCCATCGCGGTCCTTGGGCTCCCCCACCGCCAGGTCCACGACGCCGTCTCCATCCAGGTCGCCGATGTTGGCCAGGCAGAGTCCGAAGTTGGCGTAGTTGCCGGGGAAGGCTCCGAACGAACCGGCCGTCGCGCTGATCTTCTGCTCGCTGCGGACGGTCCCGTCGGCGTTCATGAACAGAATCCACACGGCGCCGACGTTGCTGGCGAATCCGCTGGTACCGCCGTCGTCGTCGTAGGCTGCCCCCACGGCGAGATCGGTGACGCCGTCCCCGTCCAGGTCACCCAGGCTGATGACGGCCCGGCCGAACTGATCGTCGTCGTCGAGGACGCCGCTGAAGCCGCCGGCCGTCGAGCTGATCTTGCGCTGGTCCTTGACCGTGCCGTCGGGGTTCAGGTAGAGCAGCCAGACCGCACCGCGGCGCACGCCGCCGTCGTCATCGAAGGCGGCGCCCACGGCGATGTCGGTCACGCCGTCACCGTCGAAGTCTCCGATGTTTCCCATGGAGCGGCCGAACTGGTCCTGGTGGCTCAGGGGTCCGAGGAAGTTGCCGCGGGTCTGGCTGATCTTGGAGCGCTCCTTGACCGTCCCGTCCGGGTTCAGGAAGAGGACCCACACGGCCCCGAGGTTGCTCGACAGGCCGTTGGTGCCACCGTCGTCGTCGTGGTGGGCGCCGACGGCGATGTCCCCGACTCCGTCCCCATCGAGGTCACCCAGGGAGATGACGGAGCGCCCGAACTGGTCGCCCTCGTCGATGTGGAAGTCGGCTCCGCCGGTCAGGCGGCTGATCTTCTGCTCGGCCAGGACCCAACCCGGGGTCTGTTGGGCTCCGGCGCTGGCCCCGACAAGGGCCAGGGAGGTGGCGAGGGCAAGTCCCTTGGACAAACGGTGGTGCAGCATGGTGGTGAAGCGAGGTGGCCGACCACCCCCTTGGGGGTTGGGCTTGGCGGTCCAGCAGGCGTTTCAGAGACCCTCTTTGGGGCCCAGGGAGCATCCGTCCAGGATGTCCAAGGAAAATTACCCGCCCAAAGATCGCCGTGTCGCCACTTTCTACGAACCCCCAAAAGAGGAGGATTCACAAATCGGACGAAATTGCCCGGAGAAAAGTTCCCGAAGTGGGCCGACCTCGGGACTCCGGGGGCTGTGGGGCCTGGCGCCGACTC
>JAUIEE010000047.1 GCA_030428965.1 bacterium
TCGTCTCCCAGGCTCCCGGTCATGGACAGGGTCGCCGCCTCGGCCAGCTGCTCGGTTGAGTCGAAGCGCCTGGGATCCCGGCCGGAGGTCGCCACCCGCCAGCGGGCGATGGCCCAGGCGCGCTGGTCGATCACGAAGCTGCCCTGGGCGTGGGGCGAGGGCCGCTGAGGCCCGCAGACCTCGCCTTCCCCCTCCGTGGCCGCGAGACCGCGCTGGAGCTTGCCGAAACCCGAGCCCGAGAGCTCGAGGTAGCCCATCAGCTCGCGATCGACCCACACGAAGCCTTCGGGATCGAAGCCCGCCGTCGAGTTGACCACCAGCTCGGTGGCCTTCTCGTCGATCGGCCCGGTCAGGCGCGCGACCTGCCCCAGCAGGTTCGCGATCATCTGGGGCGGCGCAGAGTTCAAGCAGATGCGCGCGGACTCGTCGGTCACGTCCACGTCCCACATGACGCCGTTCGGATCGTTCGCGTCGAGGAACCCGTCGGCGAAGCGGTTGGTCACGTCGATCTCCTC
Source organism: bacterium (assembly GCA_030428965.1). Lineage (GTDB taxonomy): Bacteria > Planctomycetota > UBA1135 > UBA1135 > JAUIEE01. The sequence continues at coordinate 516 of JAUIEE010000047.1, forward strand.
GACGGAGTCGAAGTACGGGTCCGGGTCGAGGTCGCTGTGGGAGGCGGCCAGGAACCCGCGCGCGTGGCGCGTGGCCGAGTCCAGGGCGATGCGCGTGGTGGCCCGGTCGGCGATGCGGGAGCTCGACTTGTCCGCGTTCTGCACCGTGACGAGGAACGGGGTGCACAGGACCAGGAGGGCCAGGAGCACCAGCAGCACCGCCACCATGGCGAAGCCGTCTCTCGGGCGGCGCCTCATCCGTCCACCGTCCCGTAGAAGCCCACTCCGATCGACTCCCGCGAGCCGTCCTCGTAATCGAGCCACAGGAGCACCGGCTCGGGATGGGTGCGCCGATCCAGGCCGCCCCCGGCGTCGAAGCGGATGCAGGGGATCGTCTCCCCCGCGAAGCGCACGCTGTCGGGCAGCTCGACCGACTCGTCGGTCACCATGGCGGAGATCACCAGGTTGTCGATGCTGCCGGGAAACGGCCGCCGTTCGTCGGAGAGGGTCAGCGGGGCCTCCACCTTCCAGACCGCGACCACCTCGGCCTGCTCCACCACGGGAACCCCGTCGACGTGCAGCACGAGACGCTCCCGGTCGTACTCGAGAGCCAGCCGCGTCCACCGTGAGGGAGGCACGAGCCCCGGCCCCGTTTCGACGGCGATCGTGCCGCCCGGCTGGAGACGTCCGTCCTTCAGGATCTCGGACAGGAACTCCCCGCGCACGGCGCCGGCCGCGTTGATCAACAGACCCACCGAACCGCCCACATCGATCAGGCGTCCACCGCCCGTGCCTTCCACGCGCACGGCGCACTCGAGCCGAAAGCCGTCGTGGAAGTCGAAGGACGGCTCGGTCTCGATCGGGATGCGGGCCACGGCGTGGTCCCCGGTCTGGAAGGAAAGAGCGTCCCCCAGGTAGCCGCCGCGAACGAACTCGGCGCCTTCCACCCCGCCGTCGAGTCCGAAAGCACCCTCCAGGGCTCCGTTCTCGAAGTGCCAGGTTCCGACCACGGCCAAGGCCTCGGCCCGCAGGGATCCGTTCTCGGGATCGATGCGCACGCAGGCCGGGGCGGTGCGCGCCAGGGCCGAGTTCTGGGCCGTGCGCAGCACGTTCTTGACCAGCCCGACCGCCTGGCGACGGCCCACGTCCAGGGCCGAGAAGAGCCCCAGGCCTCCCCCCACGACGATCCCGAGGATCATCATGACGAGGATCAGCTCGAGCAGGGTGACGCCGGAGTCCGAGGTCATCGAAACCCTAGGCGGCCTGCGCTGGGTGGTCGGTTTCACTTGCGTTCGAAGGAGGTAACGTCGTCCTCGGTGCCGAAGGTTCCGTCCGGGCCCGCGGAGATCAGCTGGAACTTGTTGTGGCGGAAGTAGCGGCCGGTGTCGGGATCCTTGAAGGGCACCGGTGCGCTGAGGACCTCTTCACCGCTCTCGGGAGCGTAGGTCTGGTAGTAGCGTTCCTCGCTCTCGTAGTCGCGCCGGTGAAAGTAGGCGATGGGGTTGTCCCACTTGTCCAGGAACTCGAACAGCTGCCGTCCGAGGTCGCTCACGGTCTGAGGGGCGCTGTCTCCGTCGGAGTTGCCGAGCTCCTCGGACTCGAGCACCCCACCGGCTTCCCAGCCGTCCGACCAGAGCGCGCACACGAGCGCCTCGACGCCCGTGTTCATGCCGTCGTTGGGAACGCCCTGCTCCACGGTGAAGGAGCTGGGCGGATAGTCCCCGAACTCGTTCTCGTAGTTGTTGATGGCTCCCTCGAGCTGGGTCAGCCAGGTGCGCGTCATCTGCACGTTGGTCGCGTCGCTGGCCTCGCCGAGGTTCACGATCAAGATCGTGGCCAGGATGCCGACGATCAGGATCACGGCCAGGATCTCGATCAGGGTGAAGCCTGCCTTTCGTCCGAATTCCTTCATCGCGTGCGGTAGACGACCTCGACGTTGTCCATCTTCACGAGCACCTCGCGGCCCTCTTCCCCCTCGGCGAACAGCCCGACCACCAGCGGGCTGGTCGTGCCGCTTCCGACGACGGGCAGCGGCACGCCCTCGGCCAAAGGCACTCCGTCGAGGGACAGGGTCACCGTGCTCTGGGAGGACTCGCCCTGGCGCACGATGCTGAGCCGCACCCAGCGGCCGGTCGGGAAGGGCTGCTGCATGTCCACGATCTCGGGCTGGCGACCGCTGCGCACGAAGCGCAGCTGCACGCCGCCGTCCTTGTGGCGCGACACGCTGGCCTCCCCCATGACCTCGGCCTCGGCGTTGCGCCGCTGACGCTCCCGGGCGATCAAGATGCCGGCCCGGAAGTTGTTCGCATACTCACCGCTGACCTCGGGGAACCACAGGTCGGCCTCCAGGGAGACGAAGATGCTGGCCGGATACTCCCGGTAGACCGAGACCTGACGTGCCGCGGTGAAGACCCCCTGGATCTTGACCGCACCGTCCTCCATGCCCGCCACCACGCCGTCTCCCTCGCGCGTCAGCCAGGAGTTCATCAGGCGCTTGCGGTTGAACGTGTCGGACCAGACCACCTTCTCCTGGTGGTCGCGCAGGCGCTCGAGCTGCGCGTTGGCCCAGAGCCGGTAGGGGTCGTCCTCGGGCAGCTGCCGGCGCGAATCGTCGATGTCGGCCAGACGGATCATGGCCTCGGTGGGATCGCCTGCAAGGTAGGTGCACCAGGCGCTCCCGGCCAGGGCGACCGGGTGATCGGAGACGAGCTCCAGGGCCCGCTCGAAGCTGGCGTCCGCGTCCGCCACGGCCCCCAGGCGCAGGGCGTTCATGCCCCGCAGCGCGTGCACCTCCGGACGCTCGTCGTTGATGCCCACGGCCCGCTCGAGGTAGCGCTCGGCGTCCTCGAAGCGGCCGAGCTCGAAGGCCATCTCCCCCAGGGCCACCAGGGCGTCCTCGAAGTCGAGCTCGACCTCGAGCGCCTGCAGCAGGGAGGAACGTGCCCCCTCGTAGTCGTCGACGCCCCCCAGGAGGCGGCCCTTCTGGTAGAGGGCGAAGGCCGAATGGGGATGGACCTCCAGGGCGTCGTCCGCGAAGCGTCGGGCCTCCTCGGGGTGACCGCTCACCTCGGCCAGGAACGAGAGGGCGGCCAGGGCCCGATCCGCTCGCAGAGGATCGGACTCCGCCGCCAGGAGCAGCTGGTCGAGGGCCACCTCGAAGTCGCCCGCTTCCAGGGAGGCGATGCCCCGCGCCAGGGCCAGCTCGAAGCCGGCGCTGGCGCCGTCGGCGAGGTCGCCCGGTGCGTCGCTCGCCGACTCGCCGTAGAGTCCGGTCGCGATCTGACCTGCGAGGGCAACCTGGTTGTCGGCATCCGCGGAGAGGGCCTGGGCGAAGAAGCGCCGGGCCTCGGCCACCTGACCGTCCGCCAGGAGCGCACTGGCGAGGTCCACCCGAATCCCCACGCGCACGTGCAGCTGATCGGGGTCTTGCGGGGCCCCCCGGGCGGCCTGCTGCAGGAATCCGATGCCCTCCTCGAGCCGGCCGTCCTCCACCAGGAACCGCCCCAGGGCCCACTGGGCCAACCAGGAACCGCGGTCCACGGTCAGGGCGTGGCGCAGGCGCTCCTCGGCCTGCTCGCGCAAGAGGAAGCGCGCCTCGAGCTGGGCCATGCGCACGTGAATCTCGGGGCGGTGGGCGAAGGCCTCGAGCAAGGAGCGGTACTCCTGGAACGCGCGCTCGAAGTCGAAGCCGGCCTCGAAGCAGCGCGCCAGGCCGAGCCGCGGTTCGGGATCCTCCGGATCGAAGGCCACGGCCCGGGTGAACAGCTCCTCGGCCAGCTCCAGGGCGCGCGCCGCGGCGTGCCGGTTGCGGATGCAGTAGTCCCCCAGCGCCAAGGCCTCCCCGTAGGTGCGTCGGGTGAGCTCGGGGCCGATCGCGAGGGCACGCAGCTCGATCTCGTTGGCCACCGTGCGCGCGAACTCGAACTCGCTGATCGAAGCACGCTCGTGGGAGATGGAGGGGTCGCCGAAGTTCTCGAACTGCGCGCGCCCGCTCTCGGGGTCGATCTGGGTGAACCGGACCGGCTCTTCCTGGCGGGCCTCGTCGGTCTTGAGGGCGTACCGCTCCTCGTTCTCGATGCGCCCGAACAGGGGCAGCCCCCCCTCGAAGGGCACGATCCAGTCGTAGCGGTCCTTGTAGGCTTCGATGCGCGAGAAGCGCTCGGCCGGAGATTCGTCGGCGAAGGGATCGAGCCCCTCCCCCGATTCGAGGGCGCGCAGCTCATCGATCACGTCCGGGCGGCTCTCCGGCTCGGGAGCCGCATCCAGGAACGCCAGGTCGGCCTCCAGGTCTTCGCCCGCTTCGAGTCCGACGAACAGATCGGGCACGTCCCGTCGCTCGAAGTCCCGGCGCAAGAGGTCGCCGAAGGCGCGCGCCCGCGGTCCCGGCTCGGTCGGCGGCAAGAGGGCCGGGAGCGCCGCCCGGGGCGGCTCCACGAAGGCCAGCGGCGGCAGGGGGCGGGTGTCCCGGGGCGGAGAGAACAGCTCGCGCGCCAGGGGAGGACGGCTGCCCTCCAGGGGCAGGCCGACTTCGACCTCGGGCACAGGATAGTCCTCGAACACGGCCTCTTCCCCCCGCGTCGAGCCGCGCAGCACCTTGGACCCCGAGGTCAGCTTGCGGTAGCCGAGCAGCCCCAGCCCCACGAGCACCACCAAGAAGACGGTCTGTTCCTGACGTAGTCGCATCGCTCAGCCCTCGACCTCTTCTTCGCCACGACTCAAGCGGGCCACGACCAGGGTCAGGTCCAGCCGTACTTCGTCTTGCTTGTTGCGCGAGGGCAGCATCTCGATCTCGTCGACGTGCAGGATGCGCCCGTCGGCGGGACGCTGGGTCGCAGCCAGGAGGCGGGTGAGGGCCAGGGAATCGCCGATCAGGGTCATGGGGATGCGCGTCCGTTCGATGCGCCCGAGCCCGACGCGGGTCGACAGTCCCGGATCGAGCTTGATCTGAATCTTGTCCACCCGCCGCACCCCCGCGTCGATGGCCATGCGCAGGCTGGTCTCGATCACGTCCAGCGCTTCCAGGTAGCGCTCGATCTCCTCCTCGCGCGTCGGGGACAGCTTGGGCATCCCCAGGCCCGGGTCCAGTCCCACGTTGGCCCGGTTGGCCCGCGGCAAGAGGTCCTCACGCACCCGGGTCAAGGCACGCAGGTACTGATTCGAGGGCGTGCCGAGGGCAGGGTCGAGGCGGAACTCCTCGCGCGGAACGAACTGCACGGCCTCGTGCAACCTTTCCACGGCGGCCCGCAGCTCGTCGTTCTGCGCCTGGGCCGCCGTGCGGTCGGAGGCGCTGAACAGCGGCTTCTTCAGCTCGCGCTGGAGCCGCGTCACCTTGGACTGAGCCGCGCTCAGATCGTCGCCGTAGACGGCATCGATCAGGAACGAGGCCAGGAAGAAGCCGACCACGCCGAAGGCCACCACCGAAACGAAGCGCTTGTTCTCCTGCCAGTAGTCGTTGAGGTCCATGGCTAGCCCTCCTCCCCGTCGGCTTGCTCCGCTTCGGGCTCGGGCCGCGGCGCGAGCAGGGTCAGGTCCACGGTGAAGTTGGAAGCGGTGTCGCCCATACGCTCCTTCAGGCTGGCGTCCGGCATTCTCTGGCGTAGCCCTCCGACGAACTCCTCGAACAGGAGCGACGGAGAGTCGGTGCCTTCGCGCGCCCGCCCTCGCATGCGCAGGATCGGCAACTCCCGGGCCCGGGAAACGCCCAGCTCGTCGTCCGAGCCCCAGGTACTGGTCATGGCCTCCAGCCAGAAGTCCTCGGGCAGGGAGCGCTCGATCGCGTCCAGGGCACGCACCATCTGTTCTCCCGAACCGGCCAGGGCCAGGAGCTCGTCCCCGTACTCCGAGAGCTCGGCGTTCTCCTCGAGCAGGGTGCGGGTGTCCTGGTCGTTGCGCTTCGCCCGCCGGACCTGGCCGTCGAGCTGGCTCGCCTCCGAGCGCGTCTCCGCCAGGGTCCGGCTCGACTTCCAGGCCGAGACGCCCAGGTACAGGCAGGCCAGGACGGCCGCGGCGATCAGGAAGGCCGGCCCCTGGGCGAAGTCGCGCCGCTTACGCACGGCCTCGGGCAGGAGCTCGATCGCGTAGGCGTCGGGATCGGAAGCCGACGTGGCCAGCCCCAGGGCGATCACCGCCTCCGGCCGGTGGCGCTCGAGCAGGTCCGCGCTCTGGGCGTCCAGCTTGGTCGTGTCGACCACGACGAACGGATCGAACACTTCCACCGGAACGGACATCGCCCCGGACAGGTAGCCGGTCAAGCCCTCCAGCCGGGCTCCCCCTCCACACAGGAAGATGCGGTCGACCTTCAGGCTCGAGAGCTTCACCTGGTTCTTGCAGAACAGGACGCTCGACTGCAGCAGGCTTTGGATCTGCCCCGCCGGCGCCATCATGGCGCGACTGGCCTTCTCCTGGTTGGCATTCTGGAAGCCCCTGGAGCCATCCAGCGTGCCTTCCTTGAGCTTGTACTGCTCCGCACGCCCTTCGTCGATCTCGAAGCGCTCGGCCAGCGCGTCGTCGAACAGCTTCGCGCCCCCCGTCAGGTTGCGCGCGAACAAGAGGTCGGTGCCCCGCAGCAAGATGACGTCGATGTTCTCGCGGCCGATGTTGGCCACCATGACGGTGTCGTCCATGACGACGCCGTAGTGCAGGAAGGCGTTGTAGAGGGCGATGCTGTTGGGGGTGAAGGCGTCCAGCTTGGCCTTGTGCTCCCCCAGACAGGCCAGGTGTTCCTCGAGCAAGGACTCCCGGGCCATGCAGAGGACGACGACGTCCTCCCCCTCGATCTCGGGGATCTGGGGCAAGACGTTGAAGTCCGAGGCTACCGCGGCCTCGGACTGCCCCTCCACCTCCGCGGCCTCGAAGCGCATCAGCTTGCGCAGCTGCCAGTCGGGAACCCGCGGAACGCGCGTGTAGCGCACGTTCACCTCGCGGCCGGTCAACCCGACGCGACAGTCCCCCAGCTTGAACTCGGGTTCCAGGCCGGCCCAGCCCCCCTCGACCGTGTGGGCCGGGTTGGGGGAGAGGGCGAATCCCGTCACGAGGAAGCTCGTCCCCTTCACCTCGCCGCGCAGGATCTTGGCGCTCGAGGTGCCGATGTCGATACCGGTTGCCGTACGTGCCATCGAGGTCAGTTTCCTTGCGCGGGGTTCTGCAAACCCTCCAGGGCCTTGGTGATGTGTTCGACCAGCTCGGGAGCGTCGGAGCCCAGGGCAGCGCGAACGGCGCCGAGACGCGCAAGGTCCCGCTCCGCCAGGCCCCCGCCGTGCCGCTCGTGCTCCTGGCTCACCTGGTCCAGGATTCCCTGGGCGACCTCCTCGACCTCGGTCGAACGGTAGGTGTCCCGCAAACGCCGAGCGCGTCCGTAGCACGCCTCGAACAGCTCCGAGAGCTCGAAGAAGCGCGCTCGCTCGACCTCGCGCCGGATGTCCTCCGCCTCCTCGAAGCCCGCTTGCAGGAGACGAGCCCGGGCTTCCTCCGCTTCGGCCACGAGACTCCCGTCGAAGGGAACCTCGTTCAGGAGCGAGGTCCAGGCCCCGAGTGCCGCGGCCGCATCCTGCTTGCGCTCGGCGGCGCGGGCCTCGTCCCGCAGTCCGTTGGCGCGCGTGCGTTCCTCCACGAAGCTCAGCTGCACCTCGAAGCGTCGCGTCCCCGCCAGATCGGCGCGCAGCTCCAGGGCGCCGCCCGCGATCTGGCCCGTGATGGCGAGGGGCTGTTCGAAGCCGATGCGCACGAGGTCGATGCCGCGTCCCAGGAGCAGGCTCGTGGCGTCTTCCACGCTGAACTCATTCGAGTGAGAGCGGTAACCTCGCGGACCGATCGATGCGATCCAGCCCGACTCGTCCGCTTCTCCCTCGGGAATCGCCATGTTGACCAGAACGCGCAGGTCGTCCTCGGCCACGCTGCCCTGCACACCGAAGGCCATCCCGTTCTCGGTTTCCTCGATCGCCCAGGAGCCCTTGCCCGTTCCCACGAAGCCGGCATCGTTCCAGCACCCCAGCTCGATCCCCGCGAACAGGACGCGCCCCCCGCGCACGAGCACGCCGGTCGAGGCCACCTCGCCCAGGACATGGCCCTCGACCTCGAGGAAGCTGGCGTCGGCCGGCGGAATCTCCCGCGAGACGACCACGCTCACGTCGTCGACGGAAACCGCGCCCTCACCATCCCCGTGCGCCGCGACCAGGAGACGCCCGCGGTCGTAGCCGGGCAGCCCGGGGAACCGCAGCACGACCTCTTCGAAGCCATCGGTTCTGGCCAGCGCCGGAGCCCAGGCCAGGAAGCTCGGACCTGCCCCCCGTGAACTCGAGAGCTCGATGCCGAAGCGCGCCAGCGCCCCGTCCTCGGCCCAGAGCGAGGCACTTGCCTCGACGCCCCGTCGCTCGTTCAAGTCGAACGAAGGTGAGCTCGCGAGGGCCGACTCGCCCTCCGCCACGAGGGCTCCGAGCCCCAGGCGACCGCTCTGCGCAAAACCCGCGTCGCGCTCGAACAGCCCCTGGGCAAAGCCCCGGGCGCTCCAGTCCGCATCGTCACCCTCCGACTCGAAGGAACCATCGACCAGGAGGTTGCCCGGGACTTCGCTCACGGCCGCGGTCACCGTCCCTTCACCACCCCCGCGCTTGAACCACCAGAGCGCACCAGCTCCGGCCGCGAGCACGAGGAGCCCTGAAACGAGCCCCAGGACCGAACGACGGCGACTGGCCTCGACGTGGTCGGCGCTGACCCGTCCGAGCTCGACCTCGGACGCGGACGAAGGCTCGGGCTCGGGGGCCGTGGGCGTCGCCAGGCTGCGATCGGACAGGTGCACCTGGACGTTGCCCAGGGAGAAGGTATCGCCGTGGGCCAGGGCGCGCTCCTCGATGCGCTCGGAACCGATCTTGGTGCCGTTCGTGCTGCCCAGATCGACGAGCAGCAGGCGATCCCCCTCGATGCGAATCTCGGCGTGGCGTCCGGAGACCGAGGGGTCGGAGACCACGATCTGGTTCTCGGGCCGGCGACCGATCCGGTTGGTGCCACTGGAAAGGGGCAGTTCCTCGCCCTGACGCGGGCCGGAGTCGAAGCGCAGCCAAAAGCGCGGTTCCCGCGATTCCATAGAGAGGGAGGGTTGCGGTCGGGGTCGAGGGGATCTCGAGGGGGTCGCATCCCTGGGTCGGAAGCGCCCCCCCGGCCGAAGTGTATCCGTGGGGAAGTCTGGAGTTACGCCCCTTGCGGACGCGCCAGGCCCCCCAGGCCCGCTTGCGGCCTGATGGGCAGGATCGTAGTGGCTGGAGGGCGAGGGCGCAATTTGACGCGATCGGGGCCTAGAATGCCCCGTCATGGGGCCATCGGAACGCACCTACCGCTTCTTCCTCACCCCTACCGAAGCGGAAGGGAACCCCGAGCTGCTCCCCGGGGAGGTCGAGCACGCGCGCCGTGTCCTGCGTCTTGGGCCGGGCGCCCGCTGCCAGGGCATCGACGGTCAGGGGCGCCGCTGGCCGATGCGCGTCGTCGCCGGAGATCGAAGTGCGATCCGCATCGTGGCCACGGGCCCCCCCGAGCAAGAGCCTGCTCCGGGCGAGGCCGGCTCGGAGCTGCCCTGGATCGAGCTCCTGGTCGCCTGGCCCAAGAAGGCCCGGGCCGAGGAGATGATCGGAACCCTGGTTCAGCTGGGGGTCGCCGCCATCACGCCTCTCCAGGCCCTGCAGGCCGGACCGGTCCCTCCTCCACCGACTCCACCGGAACGCTGGTTCAAGCTGGCGCGGGAGGCCTGCAAGCAAAGCGGCCGCGGTTGGATGCCCCGATTCTCGGGATCGACGAGCCTCGGTCCCTGGCTCGAGAGCCGCTCGAACTCGCCCCTGGGCCTGCTCGACCCCCGCGGCGGGATGGGCATCGACACCTGGCTCCGCTCCCTGAACCCCGCGCCCGTGGGGGTGGGCACCCGCGAACGCCCCATCGCCCTGATCGTGGGCCCGGAGGGAGGCTTCACCCCGGAGGAGACCGAGAGACTCCACTTCGCCGGAGCGAGCCCGCTCCAGGTGGGGCCGCACATCCTGCGCATCGAGACCGCGGCCGTGGCCGCCATGTCGGTTGCCGCCGCCACCTTCCACGCGGCCCGGCCTCGTGGATAGATCGTGGACAACCTGGGGAAAGGCGGGCCCGCGTCGTGCAGAGCCTGTTCAAAACGAGACCCGCTCGCGCAGGGAGACGAAACCCTCGCGGGCGATCACGACGTGATCGTGGAGGGGAATGCCCAGGAGCTCTCCGGCGGAAGCCAGCCTGCGGGTGACGTCGAGATCGACCTCGCTGGGCTCCGGGTCGCCACTGGGGTGATTGTGGACGCAGATGACCGCGAAGGCGGACCCCAGAATCGCCGCGCGAAAGACCTCGCGCGGGTGGACCAGGCTGTGGGTCAAGGTCCCCGAGCTCACCTGCACCGAGCGCAAGAGCCTCAGCCGCACGTCCAGCAGCAAGACCCAGAAGGTCTCGACCGTCAGGTGGACCAGGCGTGGACGCAGGTGTCGATCGACCGCCTGGGCGGATTCGATCCGAACGGGCTTCGAGGGCGTTCGAAGGAGCCGCTCTCCCAGCTGCGTGGCGGCCCTCAGGCGATCGCACTCCTGGGTAGAAAGACCCAGATCGCCCAGTGCTTCGGCCTGCACCAGTTCATCCAGCCGCTTGCGCCGCAGAATCGCGCGCGCCCGTTGACGCGACGGACGGCCGAGCAGGGTTGCCAGGAGTTGCACGTCGGCTTCGTCGACGATGTCCCGCGATGGACCGCGGGAGCCCGAGGGCAACAGGGGAACGGTGCTCACGCGGAGGAAGACGTTCGGGCGGCAGCACGGTTTCTCCTGGTCCTGGGAATGCAGTCCCGCCCGGGGACAAAAAGAACGGATTAAGGAATCAGGGGCTCGAAACACCCCGATGACATAGGAGTGAGAGACGTGTTGTCTCTCCGAGGGTGGCAGAAACCGTCATGTTCCTCCTGAGTTGCGGGTCAGCTCTCCCTGTCGGGGGAGTGGTCGGGCGCCTCACCTGACCGGATACCGCAAGGTGGGCGCGTCCGTGCTCTCTCGCGCCCAAGTGCAGGCGACCGCTCCAACGGTCGCCTGCCTTGTATTTGGGCTCCAGCCCCCCCTCCGCGTTCTCGGGCCGTGCGTTCAGCGAGCCAGGGAAAGGGCCAGATCCTCGAGCACCTTGGCGAGCTCGAACCCATGCTGCTCCCGGAAACTCGTCGCCACGCTCTTGCCTTCGGAGCCGGCGACGATCGCTCGCCGCAGGGTCTCTTCGCCGTAGTGCTCGATGAGGTGGTCCACGAGCGCCAGGGACTGAGCGTAGGCCACTTCGATCGCCCCCACGTCCTTCCACGAGGCGAGCGTGCCCTGCATCCGCTCGAGCGGAAACAGCGCCACGCCCCGCAGGCGAGCGCGGGCCGACGCCACCCGCGCCGCAAGACCTTCCCCCTCCATCCACTGGGCCAACCCCTCGTTGAGCCAGCCGGGCACCTGCGTGCCTCCGATCTCGTGCACGAAGGCGTGCACGAGCTCGTGCTTGAGAACCCGAGACCAGGTCGAGCGCTCGGTCTCCAGGTCTTCCGTGGAAACGCGCACGACCCCGTCGAAGACTCCCCCGGCCCAGTGCCCCAGTCCGGTCAGATGATCGAACTCGTCGCGGGTGTAGAAGCCGACCTTGATGCGGCTACGACCTTGCTCGCGCACCGGGTCCACCAGGAACCAGAGCCTCAGGTCTTCGTAGGAAGACTCCAGGTGATCGAGCACGTCCTGGGCGTTGCGCAGGATGTCGACGCGATCGGTGTCGTAGGAGAGCTCGAACAGATCGGACCCCTCCGTCCAGTGGTTGCCCTCGACGTCGACCTCACGTCGCCAGCGCTCGAGCAGAGCGTCCAGCACGTCACGGTCCTCCCGTGCCGGAACCAGCTCGATGGCCCGCTCCAGGCGCAAGATCGCGACCTCGGTCTCCCCGTGCTCGTCGTGCAGCGCCCGACCGAGACGGATGAGCGCCTCGGCCAGGTTCGAGCGGAAGACGTCGTTCTCCGGAACCGCGGCGTGACAGCGTTCGAACAGACCCACCGCCTGCTCGAGTTCCCCCTGGCGCAACAGCACGGTCGCCCGGTTGTTCACCTCCGTCCACCGGTCCTCTCCCCGGGGCAGCGCCGCGCGGGCCGCCGAGGTTTCGGGCAGCGTCTCGGGCACCAGGGCACGGGTGACCGTCTCCCGGGTCGGGCGGGAGGAGGGCTCCGAGCTGGCCCCGCCCTTGGAAGGCGGAAGCTTCTGAAGGGCGATCCAGCCCGCGCAGGCCAGGGCCAGGCCGAGGAAGACGGTGGAGATACGCATGTCCAGCTACACCCAGTCTAGGGCCTGGACGCACGGGAGCCCGGCTTCTTCCCCGCTAGGGGCGACGCTTGCGCCGTGCCCGGGTGGTGCGCATTTCGTCGGCGAAGTTGAGGTCTTCCCGCCCGGCCAGCTGAGCGCGGAAGTCCTCGATCAGCTCCGACCACTTCTGGTAGCGGTCCGAGGCCTCCTTGGCGACCATCTTCTCGATGAAGTAGTGCAGGTGCGGGGAGATGTCCCGGGTCTTGAGCGCGGGCGAGGAGAGCGACTCCATGACCTGCATGCGCAGGACTTCCCGATCGTCCGAGCTCTCGAAGGGGAGGTGCCCGACGACCAGGTGAAACAGGGAGATCCCCAGGCTGTAGATGTCCGAACGGATGTCGGCACCGGCACCGCCCCGGGCCTGCTCGGGGGAAAGGTAGGCCACGGTTCCGACCGCGCTCTCTTCCGACGGGGCGGCTTGCTCGACCCCCGAAGCAAAGCCCAGATCGATCAGCACCACCCGTCGCTCTTCGTCGAGCATGATGTTGCCGGGCTTCACGTCCCGGTGCACGACACCGTTCTCGCCGAGGTAGCGCAGGACCTCCGCCGTCTCGAGGATGACGCGCAGCGCTTCGCTCTCCTCGAACTCTTCTCCGGCGTCGAGCATCTCGAGCACGGTGCGCCCCTGGATCAGATCGAGCTTGGTGAAGAACGTGTTGCCGCTGCGCGCCACACCATGACAACGGACCAGCCCGTCGTGCTGAAGTTTCTCGAGCAGGCGAGCTTCCGCGATGAAGGCCTTGCGGGTCGCTACCACCTGGGTCGCCGCCGGCTGCAGGACTTTGAGCGCGAACTTGCGCTGGGTCTTCTTCTCCCTGGCCGCGAAGACGTCGGCGGTCCCCCCGCTCCCGACCCTCTCCAGGATCTCGTAGCCAGGAATCTCGGGGATGCTCCCGCCTTCGGTGCGGCGCATCTTGCGGGCATGTTCGGGGGTCCAGCCCACCTCGTCGACCAGGAGACGATCGAGGCTCTCGCCGGCCTTCAGCCGCGGCAACAAGCCCTCGACCGTCTTGCGCTCGAGCAGCCCGCGATGGACGAGGAGAGCCAGGTATTGGACGTCGTTCATGGCGGGCAAATCGCGCGGCCAGGGTGGTTGCCCCGGGCCTGGGAGCCTATTGCAGCCGGGATTCCCCTCGTACTTCAACCGCCTGTTCCCACGGAGTTCGGGATGCCCGGTCGTTTCCCGAGCCGGGGACCGATATCCTGGCCGTCCCGGACGGAACTCTCCCCCGTGCTTCCTCTTTTCTCCATCGCACTGTGCCTCGCGGCCCTGTCCCCGAGCCCCCGTCCCCACCAGGGCGGCGAGCCGATCCAGGCCAGCGCAGCGAGTCCCGACCAGCCGGGTCAGGCCGTGGCCCGCGGCAAGGACCTGCTGCTGTTCGATGCCGAGCTGGAGGAAGTGCTGCTCGAACGCTTCGGCCTGGCCCCCGACGGCCGCGAGCTCTTGCGCCTGCTCTTGAACGCCCGGATGCTCGATCACCTGGCCCGCGAGCAAGGCCTCGTCATCAGCGCCAAGGACATCGACCTCGCCTGGGGTCGGTTGGACCGCGAGATCAAGGCCAGCGGGGAGGCGGGCGGCCTGGCCAAGGAGATCGAAGGCCAGGGCCTGGGGAGAGAGGAGTTTCGACAGTTCCTGCGACTGTCGATCCTGCAGGAACGGCTCACCCGGGAGGCGCTCGGCATCCCCGCGGGCAAAGAGGTCACGGGAGCCCAGCAGGAGATCTGGCTGGACGATCAGCTCACGGGGCGCAACCTCGAAATCCTCACTCCGCCCTGGGCCGACGGCCACGTGGCGCGCTGCGACAGCTTTGCGGTGACGGTCGAGGAGTTCGGCCGCTTCCTGCGCCAACGCCTGCCCCGGGACGAGATCGAAGAGACCTCCTGGCACCTGCTCCTGCTCGAGGGAATCCATCGGCGCATGCCGGACATCGCCCCGGAGGCCCTGGAACGAGCCGTCGACTCGGAGCTGGATCGTCGTCGCCAGCGACACGCCATGGACAACCCCGGCCTGGGCTTCGAAGAGTTGCTGGGAGCCCAGGGACGTTCGCTGGAGACCCTGCGCCGGGACCCCTCGGTCCATATCGCCGCTCTTTCGCACCTGTGGGTCGACCGCACCTTTGGCGACGAGGGCCTGCGTGCGACGTTCGAACAGGAGCGCGCCCGCTTCGAAGGCCTGTTCGGCAAGGCTGCCCGGACCCACCTGATGTTCCTGGTCGCCTCGCGGCACCGCAACGAGCTCAACCCGCGCACCTTCGACGAAGCGGACCAGGAGCTCGCACGCATGCTGGCCAACGTGGGCAACACCGATGACTTCGCGGCCCTGGTCCGGAGCTTCTCCGAGGAACCGAAGACGCGCGAAGCCGGAGGCGAGCTGGGTTGGGTCACGCGCGACGACCCGCGCGTGCCTCCGGTCCTGCGCGACGCCCTGTTTCGCTTCGTGGACGGAGGGGCGAGCGTTCCCCCGGAAGGAACACCCCTGGGGCCCCTGCGACTCGACGGCGGCTGCGCGGTCCTGTGGGTCTCGGGCCTGAGGAAGAGCCCCGATTGGGAGCGCATGGCCGAGCACGTCCACGACGACCTGCGCCGACGGTTCATCGAGGAGACCCTCGTCCGTTCGGAAGTTCAGCTCTTGTCTCCCCAACCCGCGAAGGAGCGTTAGGCCCGTGCAGATCGGCAAGGTCAAGGGCAGCGTGGTCGCCACCCAGAAGGACGAGAAGCTCGCTGACCTGAAGCTGCTCGTGGTCGAGGTCGTGACCCATCGCAACGAAGCGACCGATCGCTACGTCGTGGCGGTCGACGCGGTGGACGCGGGCCCCGGAGACGTGGTGCTGTTCGCCACCGGATCCAGCGCTCGTCAGACCAGCCTGACCGACAACAAGCCGTGCGACGCGGTGATCATGGCCATCGTCGATTCCTGGGACCTGGGCGGGCCGAACGTCTACGAGAAGTGGACCGACACCTGAGGGCGCGATGTACCTCGCTCGCGTGATCGGCCGCCTGGTGGCCACCCAATCGGTGGCCGGACTCGAGTCCGTCCCCTACCAGTGGATCCAGCCCCTGGACGAGAACGGCGAAGCCCATGGAGACCCGCTGGTGGCCTGCGCCACGGTCTCGACGGGACCGGGGGACCTCGTGCACTTCGTCGATGGACGCGAAGGAGCCCTCGCCTGCCCCGAACCCTTCGTGCCCGTGGACGCCGCCATCCTGGGCTTCGTGGAGCAGGCGGATCGCCTGGGCCAGGACGTGGGGAGCTAGTCGCATGTTCCTCGCCGACGTCCTGGGCACCGTCGTCTCCCCGGTCCAGCACCCGATCCTGGACGGGGAGCGGCTGCTCCTCATCCGGCCCGTCGACCCGAACGGCGTGCAGCGGGGCATCGCACGCATCGCCATCGACAGGAGTCGCGCCGGCGTGGGCGACCGGATCCTCGTCGTCGACGAGGGCAACGCCGGTCGAGACTTGATCGGCGACCCGCGCGCCCCCGTCAAGACCATCGTGGTCGGGGTGGTCGACTACGTCGAGCTCGGGGACGAAACCGTCTACGATCACCGAACGGGACCAGCGCCGAGGAGGACACCATGAATCAGGGAACCCGGGAACCTCTGCCGGCCGAGGAGCTGCGCCTGCGCCAGGCCCTGTGCCGCATCGGAGCGCTCTGCTACGACAAGGGCTACATCGTCGGAGCCGATGGCAACCTGTCCGCCAAGCTCTCCGACGGCACGATCCTGATCACACCGGCCGGCGCCATGAAGGGCTTCCTCGAGCCGCACCACATCGCCCACGTCGATGAACGGGGAAGCGTCGTCGATGGCGGCCCGCGCTGCTCCTCCGAGGTGGGCATCCACCTGGTCTCCTACAGCGAGCGCCCCGACGTTCGAGCGGTCGTTCACACCCACCCGCCCCACGCCGTGGCGCTCTCGATCGCCGAGATCGACATGCAGCTGCCCGTGATCCCGGAGGTCATCGTGACGATCGGGGGCACCCCCACGACCCCCTACGCCACCCCCGGCACGGACGAGCTGCCCGAGTCCATCCGCGAAACCGTGGCCTGCTCGGACACCCTCATCATGAAGAACCACGGGGCGGTCACCCTCGGGAGCAACCTGATGGACGCCTTCAAGAAGCTCGACATGATCGAGCACACCGCCCGCATCCTGTGGCTGGCCCACGCCGTCCGTGGAGGGGTGAAGCCCCTTCCCGCCCGGGCCGTCGAGAAGCTCCTGGCCACGCGCCGACTGCTCGGAATCGAGACGACCAACACCCTGGAACGGCCCTGCGGGCCCGGAATGCAAGGTCCCGGGGCCGATCCCCAATAGGGAAAGGTCGCCTACGGACCTTTACCGTTCCTATAGAATCGGGAGTGGAGAGAGGCCGACGTCGGCCGACCACCTCGAGATGTCCGCTTGCCCGATCCTTCGCCGCCCCAGGCGGCTCGCGGTGTTGCAGCTCTGGCTGGCCAACATCTGCCTGGGAACCGCCCTCGGCACGAACTACCTGGCCCACGTTCCCGAGAGCGAGAGTCCACGTCTGTGGCTGTTCGCCCTGCCGGCCCTGGTCTCCTCGATCCTCGTCCTGACCCTGGCCCTGGGGGGAGCCTTCCTGCTGGCCGCCCACTTCCTGCGCTCCCTGGCCCTGCTCGGCGGCCTGCAGGCCGTTGGGTGGACCGTCTTCCAGGTGCTCCTGTTCGCCGACACGCGCGTCTACAACATGTTCCGCTACCACATGAACGGCCAGGTG